>NZ_JBLVYK010000018.1:0-86242 GCF_048284255.1 Enterobacter cloacae complex sp.6700776
GACCAGGGCATCGCTGACAGCCCTCAGTCATTTAGAAAGCAACTTTATTGCTTCTGCATAAAAAAATTACTGGGGATCCCTCAGCCCACAGGGAGAGGGGGAAGTCACTGCCTGTATCAGAACCTCGTATTCACGCTCATGTACCAGGTGCGACCCGGCTCATTATACGTATACGCACCCGCACCGTACATATACGCACCCGTCGTGGTATTACCCGTGGTCTGGGCGTTACCGGCGCGCCACTGGCGCTTGTCGAAGACGTTGTCCACGCCGCCGGTCAGGCTGACGTTTTTGGTCACGTCCCAGGTCGCGCTCAGGCCAACGATGCTGTACGGGCTGACTTCGTCTTTCTCAGACCCGGTCACCGGCTGACCTTTGTAGTTGTACTTCTTCGGCTGCTGCTTGCCGTACCAGGTGAAGGTCGACTGCAATGAGACATCCTGACGTACCTGCCAGCTCAGGGTAGAGTTCAGCGTATACTCCGGGATGATCGACAGACGATCGCCGGTCTCCTTGTTCTTGCTTTGCAGCATGTAGGTGATGTTGTTGGTCCAGTTGATGGTGTCGCTGACCGGCACGTTCAGGGAGCCTTCCAGACCTTCCACTACCGCTTTCGGTACGTTTTCCCACTGGTAGATATCGGTGGTGACTTTGCCGGTGGACGTCTGGCCAATCGGCGCGTAGCCCGCTTCAATCTTGTTGCGATAGTCGTTGCGGAACCAGGTCACGCCCGCCAGCCAGCCGTCGCGTTTCCACTCCAGGCCAATCTCTTTGTTGATGCTGGTTTCCGCTTTCAGATCGTCGTTACCCATCATGTAGCAGCCCACGCCGTCGGAGCTGGCGTAGCAGCCCTGGCCTTTACTGTACAGCAGGTAGTTCGGGTTGGTCTGATACAGGCTTGGCGCTTTATAGGCGCGCGCGATGCCCATCTTCAGGGTGAAGTCATCCCCCAGACCTTGCGACAGGTTCAGGGACGGGCTCCAGTTATTGCCGACAATAGTGTGGTGATCGAAGCGCAGGGCAGGGGTCAGCATGGTGCTGTCGGTCAGCTCCATGTTGTTTTCGGCAAACAGGGAGAAGATCTCCGCTGAAGTGTACGGGCTACGGTCTTCGCTCATGCCCGGGATGGTGCCGCCCTGCTGGGTTTGCGTGAAGGAAGTCGAGTCCTTCATGCGCTGCTGGTTCCACTCGGTGCCGAGCGTCAGGTTCTGGTTCACAATGAAATCAATCGGCAGGTTGATTTCGCTGTGCAGCATCACGTCGGACAGATCGGTGTCGGTGAATTTATTGCTGTTGAACAGACCTTCAGTACCGCCCGCCAGTCCTTCACCCAGACGGGAGTTGCGGGTGTGCTCGTACTGCGCCCAGTTGCTGGTGGTAATGCCGTTATCCCAGCCGCCGTTCCAGGTCACGGCGAAGTTCTGACGATAAATGCGGTTTGTCTCTTTACCGTAGTTCTTCTTCACCAGCGCGTTGTCGTTGTTGGTGTTCTGCGTGTCGCCCGCATACAGGTTGTTCTGGCGGCTGTAGCCCGCTTCAAACTCCAGCGACTGCATCGGTGCGAAGTCCCAGCGCACCACGCCGTTGATGTCTTTGTTTTCCACACCTTCACGGCCTGCGGGCAGGGTGTTGGCGTAGGCACCGGTACGTTCAGACTGGTGACCCTGGTTGATGTCCCACGCATCGGCCTGGGTTTTGTCCAGGTTACCAAACATGCGGAAGCTGAAGTCGCCGCCCAGCGGGCCGCTCAGGCTGAAGTTGGTGCGTTTAGTCGAACCTTCGTCCTTATGTTCTGGCGCGTTCAGGTAGGTGTTCCAGGAGCCGTGCCACTGGTCGTCGAATTTTTTGGTGATGATGTTCACCACGCCGCCCGCCGCGCCGTTACCGTAGCGTGCAGCGGCCGGGCCACGGATCACTTCGATGCGCTCGATCATCTCTGGCGGTACCCAGCCGGTATCGCCGCGGGTGTCACGCTCGCCGCGCCAGCCCAGACGGATGGAGTTGCGGCTGGTGACCGGCTTGCCGTCAATCAGGATCAGGGTGTTTTCCGGGCCCATGCCGCGAATGTCAATCTGACGGTTGTTCCCGCGCTGGCCGCTGGTGGAGTTGCCGGTCAGGTTAACGCCCGGCATGGTGCGGATGATTTCCGCCACGTCGCGCGCGGGCGGGTTTTTGCGGATCTCATCGGCGGTGATGGTTGACACGCCCGGCGCCTGCAAATTCTGCTCGGCGGCGGTGATCACCATGGTGTCTTCGTGCTGCGCGGAGGCGGTGTTGTCGTCTGCCATGGCGGGCAGCGCGACACCATAAATCCCTAAATTGACCAGCAAGGCCAGAGAGTGAATCTTCTTATTCATTGTACGTCCCGCTTTTATGGTTATTTAATGAGCGCGCTTCCCACAGCGCGGGCATTACGCTATTGCAAATGCAAATAGTTATCAATAATATTATCAATAAAATTTGCTCTGAAACAAAAAAGACTGTTAAACATGGGGTTATAAGGGTGACGGCGTTAACAACCGGAAGTGAAGCGTGGTGGCAGGCGAAAAACGGGCCGGAACGGGAACGTCATCAGGAAAACTATCGCGTGACATTCTGGTGGCGGGACCCGGCGGGAACGCAGAAAACGTCGACGATTAAACGCGTCTGGCTCTACGTCACCGGCGTGACCGATCACCATCAAAATGCCCGTCCGCAGTCCCTTGAACGTATCCCGGATACCGACGTCTGGCAGTGGCAGGGCGAGTTCAGCCCCGAATGGCGCGGCAGCTACTGTTTTATCCCCTCCGACAATGAAGATGATTTTGCCAGCGCAGTGTTTGAAGGCGAGCAGCCGGACCGCATGGCGCTGCGCGAAGGCTGGCGCAAACTGCTGCCGCACGCGGTTTCCGATCCGCTGAATGCGCAGAGCTGGCGCGGTGGACGCGGGCACGCCGTCTCGGCGCTGGAGATGCCGGAGGCGCCCGTACAGCCCGGCTGGAATCATCCCGATACGCCCTATAAAAAGCCAGTCTGCATTGAGTGGCACAGCGCGCGTCTGAAGAACCATCGCCGCGTGTGGATTTTTACCACCGGGGATGAAAGCCCCGAGCGCCCGCTGGCGGTACTGCTTGACGGGCAGTTCTGGGCCGAAAGCATGCCCGTCTGGCCTGCGCTGGCGTCGCTCACCCATGAAGGCAAACTGCCGCCTGCGGTTTATGTCTTAATCGACGTTATTGACACCGCACACCGCAGCCGCGAGCTGCCGTGCAACCCTGATTTCTGGCTGGCGGTGCAGGACGAACTCCTCCCGCAGGTGAAAAGCATGGCCCCGTTCAGCGACCGCGCCGACCATACCGTGGTGGCGGGCCAAAGCTTCGGCGGGCTCTCTTCCCTCTATGCGGGCCTCAACTGGCCGCAGCGTTTTGGCTGCATCCTCAGCCAGTCCGGATCCTACTGGTGGCCGCACCGCGGCGCGCAGCAGGACGGGCTGCTCATTGAACAACTCAAAGCGGGTGAAAAAACCGCTCGCGGGCTGCGCATCGTCCTTGAGGCCGGGCGCAACGAGCCGCTTATCTTACGCGCAAACCAGGCGATCCTCGCCGAACTACACACTCAGCAACCGGTTTTCTGGCGTCAGGTTGACGGCGGACACGATGCGCTTTGCTGGCGCGGTGGGCTGACACAGGGGCTGATGACCCTCTGGCAGCCGCTTATTCAATAACGGAGTCTGTATGGAATTCAGCAATCCTTTCGATAATCCGCAGGGACAGTTCGCCATTTTGCAAAATGACCAGGGGCAGTACAGCCTGTGGCCGCAGGAGTGCGAGTTGCCCGCGGGCTGGCGCGTGGTGTGCGAACCGCAATCTCAGGAGGCGTGCCAGCAGTGGCTGGCGGAACAGTGGCAGACGCTTGAGCCGTCTTATTTTGCGGGGGAGCGCGCATGAACCGTCTCCCTCTTGTCGCCGCCCAGCCGGGGATCTGGATGGCAGAGCAGCTTTCCTCCCTGCCAAACGCCTGGAGCGTGGCGCACTACACCGAACTGAAAGGCGCTATCGACGCGCCGTTGCTGGCAAAAGCCATCGCTGAAGGCATGATGCAGGCCGACACCCTGCGGATGCGTTTCACCGAGGATAACGGCGAGGTGTGGCAGTGGATCGATGAGGCCATGATCCTGCCGGAGCCGTCCATTGTGCGCGTTAACTCCCACGACGCCGCCGTGGCGCTGATGGAGGCCGATCTCAACCAGAACCTGCGCGTCGACAGCGGTCAGCCGCTGGCGTTTCACCAACTGATTCAGGTGGGAGAAAACCACTGGTACTGGTATCAGCGGTATCATCATCTGGTGGTAGATGGCTTCAGTTTCCCGGCCATTACCCGTCAAATCGCCGCCATTTACGCTGCGTGGCAGAAAGGTGAACCTGCGCCCGCCTCCCCGTTTACTCCGTTCGCCGAGGTGGTGGTGGAGTATCAGCGCTATCGCGACAGCGAGGCGTATCAGCGCGACGGTGCTTTCTGGGCCGAACAGCGCCAACAGCTTCCTTCTCCGGTCTCGCTCTCTTCCGCGCCCCTGCCGGGACGTGCCGCCACCACCGACATCCTGCGCCTGAAAATGGCGATGGACGGCCGTGCGTTCAGCCAGCTTGCACAGGCGGCCGGACAAACGCAGCGAACCGATCTGGCGCTTGCGCTGGTGGCGCTGTGGCTGGGCCGCCTGACCGGACGGCTGGACTACGCCGCCGGGTTTATCTTTATGCGCCGCATGGGCTCCGCCGCGCTGACCGCGACCGGACCGGTGCTCAACGTCCTGCCGATGGCGGTGAATATTCGCCCGCACGAGAGCTTGCCGGAACTGGCGCTGCGCCTGGCGAACCAGCTGAAAAAGATGCGCCGCCATCAGCGCTACGATGCCGAGCAGATCGTGCGCGACAGCGGGCAGGCAGCAGGGGACGAACCCTTGTTTGGTCCGGTGCTGAACGTCAAGGTGTTCGATTATCAGCTGGATATCGACGGCGTGGAGGCCATTACCCACACGCTGGCGACCGGCCCGGTGAACGATCTGGAGCTGGCGCTGTTCCCGGACGAGCAGGGCGGACTAAGCATTGAGATCCTCGCCAACAGGCAGCGTTACGACGAGGCGACGCTGAAGGGGCACGCGGCGCGGCTGAACGCAATGCTGACGCAGTTTGCCGCCAACCCGGACCTGCGCTGTGGCGACGTGGAAACCGTATCAGAGCAGGAATACGGCCGGCTGGCGCGAATAAACGATACCGGGCTGGCGCTGCCGTCCACCACGCTGGCGGATCTGGTCGCGGAGCAGGCGAGCAAAACGCCGGACGCCCCGGCGCTGGCGGATGCCCATACTGAGCTGAACTACCGCCAGATGCGCGAGCAGGTGGTCGCGCTGGCAAATCTGCTGCGCGCGCGCGGCGTGAAGCCGGGCGACAGCGTGGCGGTGGCGCTCCCGCGCTCGGTGTTCCTGACCCTGGCGCTGCACGGGATTGTTGAAGCTGGCGCCGCCTGGCTGCCGCTGGATACCGGTTACCCGGACGACCGTCTGCGGATGATGCTGGAGGACGCGAAGCCGTCGCTGCTCATTACCACCGACCAGCAGCTTCCGCGCTTTAACGATCTGCCGATCGCCACCTTTAGTTACAACACACTATTACCGGCCACCGATGCTGAACCTCTGCGCCTGGCGAAGCCGGAGCAGACCGCGTACATCATCTTTACCTCCGGTTCGACGGGACGACCAAAAGGCGTGATGGTCGGCCATACCGCCATCGTTAACCGCCTGAAGTGGATGCAGGATCATTATTCACTGGCGGCGCATGACGTGGTGGCGCAGAAAACGCCGTGCAGCTTTGACGTGTCGGTGTGGGAGTTCTGGTGGCCGTTTATTGCCGGGGCGAAGCTGGTGATGGCCGAGCCGGACGCGCACCGCGATCCGCAGGCGATGCAGAGCTTCTTCGCACAATATGGCGTAACCACCACCCACTTCGTGCCGTCGATGCTGGCGGCGTTCGTCGCCTCGCTGACGCCGGAAAACGTCGACTGTTGCAGGACGCTGAAGCAGGTGTTCTGTAGCGGCGAGGCGTTGCCGACTGCGCTGTGCCGCGAGTGGGAACAGCTCACCCATGCGCCGCTGCACAACCTCTATGGCCCGACCGAAGCGGCGGTGGACGTCAGCTGGTATCCGGCGTACGGCCCCGAGCTGGCGGCGGTGGAAGGGAACAGCGTGCCGATCGGCTTCCCGGTGTGGAATACGGGGCTGCGCATTCTGGACGCGATGATGCGCCCGGTGCCGTTCGGCGTGGCGGGGGATCTGTATCTCACCGGCATCCAGCTGGCGCAGGGGTATCTGGGACGCCCCGACCTTACCGCCAGCCGCTTTATCGCCGATCCGTTTGCCCCCGGCGAGCGGATGTACCGCACCGGGGACGTTGCTCGCTGGCTGGACAACGGCGCGGTAGAATATCTGGGCCGCAGCGATGACCAGTTAAAAATTCGCGGTCAGCGCATTGAGCTGGGCGAAATCGACCGGGCCATGCTTGCGCTGCCGGATGTGGCCCAGGCCGTGGCGCACGCCTGCGTGTTCAACCTGGCAACTGCCACGGGTGGCGATGCCCGCCAGCTGGTGGGGTACGTTGTCTCCGAATCCGGCTTACCGCTGGATCGCGACGCGCTGCTAGCATCACTCAAAGCCCAGCTGCCGCCACATATGGTGCCGGTGGTGCTGCTGCAAATCAGCGCGCTGCCGTTAAGCGCCAACGGCAAGCTGGATCGCAAGGCGTTGCCGCTGCCGGAGCTGACCAGCAAAACCTCTGGTCGCGCGCCTGAGACACAAACCGAAGTCGCCGTGGCGCAGGCGTTTTCTGCCCTGCTGGGCTGCGCAGTGAACGATATCGAAGCCGATTTCTTTGCCCTCGGCGGCCACTCGCTGCTGGCGATGCGCCTCGCGGCTCAGCTCAGCCGTGCGTTCAGCCGTAAGGTCACGCCGGGCCAGATTATGGTCGCCTCGACGGTGAGTAAGCTTAGCGCCCTGTTGGACTCGCAGATGAGCGACGAGCAGGCGCAGCGTCTGGGGTATGAAACTGTTCTCCCGCTGCGTGAAAGCAACGGCCCCACGCTGTTCTGCTTCCATCCGGCATCCGGCTTTGCCTGGCAGTTTAGCGTCCTGGCGCGCTACCTCAGCCCGCGCTGGTCAATCGTCGGCATTCAGTCTCCCCGACCTGACGGACCGATGCAGCAGTGTGCGGATCTCGATGCGGTGATCGAACATCATCTGAACACGTTGCGTAAGCAGCAGCCGCAGGGGCCGTATTATCTGTTCGGCTATTCCCTCGGCGGCACGCTGGCGCAGGGCATTGCGGCGCGTCTGCGCGAGCAGGGTGAAAACGTAGCGTTCCTCGGCCTGCTGGATACCTGGCCGCCGGAAACCCAGAACTGGGCGGAGAAAGAGGCTAATGGCCTCGATCCGGAGGTGCTGGCGGAAATTGAGCGCGAGCGTCAGGCGTTTATCGCCGCCCAGCAGGGGCAAGGTTCCAGCGAGCTGTTTAACGCTATTGAAGGCAACTACGCCGATGCGGTGCGGCTGCTCACCACCGCGCATAGTTCACGGTTCGACGGTAAAGCGACGCTGTTTGTCGCCGAACGCACACGAACCATGGATCCGCAGGCCGCATGGGCGCCGTGGGTGAGTGCGCTGGAGGTGTACAGCCAGGACTGCGCCCACGTGGATATTATTTCACCGCAGGCGTTTGAAAAGATTGGGCCGGTACTGAAGGAAATTTTAGAATAGTGCAAATGCCCCTCACCCTAACCCTCTCCCACGGGGAGAGGGGATGGTTTGCTCCCTCTCCCTGTGGGAGAGGGCCGGGGTGAGGGCATCAGACCGCACGCTTGCCCAACGGCACCACCAGCGGCGTACCCGCCACCGGATCGTCAATAATCATGCAGCGCATGCCGTAGATCCGCGCGATCAGATCCGGCGTCACAATCTCCTTCGGCGCGCCCTGCGCCACAATCTCGCCGTCGCGCAGCGCAATCAGATGCGTCGCGTAGCGGCACGCCTGATTTAAGTCGTGCAGCACTGCCGCCAGGGTGTACCCCTGCGTGCGGTTCAGTTCGCTCAGCAGCTCCAGCAGATCAATCTGATGGCTGATATCGAGCCAGGTTGTCGGCTCGTCCAGCAGCATAATCGAGGTTTCCTGCGCCAGTACCATTGCAATCCAGGCGCGCTGGCGCTGTCCGCCGGAGAGAGTATCGACGCTTTGTTGGGCCAGATTGGTGATGCCCGTAGCCTGCATCGCGCGCTTCACCGCCTCGTCGTCCTCTTTGCGCCAGCGGGTAAACAGTGGCTGGTGCGGGTAGCGCCCGCGGGAGACCAGTTCCTGCACGGTAATATCCCCCGGCGTGGTGGCGTTTTGCGCCAGCAGGCCAATTCGGCGCGCCACCTCTTTGCTGGCGAAGCGCTGGATCTGCTCCCCGTCGAGGAACACGCTACCCTCAACCGGCGACATCAGGCGGCTCAGCGTGCGCAGCAGGGTCGATTTGCCGCAACCGTTCGGGCCGATAATGGCGGTGAAGTGGCCGTCCGGAATGGACACGGATAAATCCCGGGCAATGATTTTTTTGCCGTAGCCGAGGGTCAAGTTTTCGCCGCGCAAGCGGAATGTTGAATCTGTCATTTCTTGCGTGACTCCTGAACGAGCAAGACGATGAGGTAAATCCCGCCGAGGCTGACGGTCACCACGCCCACCGGCAGTTGATAAGGCATAAACAGCTGCTGAGCGCAGAGATCGGCGGCCAGCAGTAACAATGCGCCGCACAGCGCCGCCTGGGTTAATCCCCAGCGCGCGGTACCGCTAAGACGCCGCGCGATATGCGGGGCTACGAGGGCAATAAACGAGATCGGCCCGGCGATGGCGGTAGACGCTGCGGTCAGCAAGACCGCCACCAGCATCAGCATCAGGCGCGAGCGCTCTACGCTCACGCCCAGCGCGCAGGCGCTGTCGTCGCCCATCTCCAGCAGCCGCATGCGCCTGACCAGCAGCAACGCGCCAATAAACATCAGCAAAATCAGCGGCGCGGCGGGCCAGGTTTTTCCCCACGTCAGACCGTTGAGGGAGCCGGCGTACCACAGCCCGGCGGAGAGCGCGGTTTCCAGCGATGCCTGTAGCAGAAGCCAGGTGTTGAACGCCATCAGCATCGCACGGATGCCGATCCCGATGATGATCAGACGGAAGGTGTCGATGCCGTTGCGCCAGGCCAGGGCCCAGATAAGCAGGGAGGTGAGAATGCCGCCCGCCATCGCCGTAAAGGTAATGGCCGTAAGATGCTGCCCGAACAGCACCATCGCCACCAGCACGCCGCTCCACGCGCCGGTATTCAGGCCCATTACGTCCGGGCTCCCGAGGGGGTTACGCATCAGCGACTGGAATATCGCGCCGCTGACGCCAAGCGCCGCGCCCACCAGGATCGCCATCGCCACGCGCGGCAATCGCCATTCGGTGACCACCATGGTGATGTTACGCGGCGCGCTGCCGCTGAGAGCGTGAAAGACCTGCGCGAAATCAAGCGTTACGACACCGCTTTGCAGGCTCCAGATCGCCAGCAGCAGACTGGCGACGACCAGCAGGGCGACGCTGGTAAGTAAACGACGGGACGGGGCCATCATGCGCCACCCCCGCGTCTGCGTCGAACCAGGAAGATCAGCACCGGCGCGCCGATAAAGGCGCTGACCACCGAGACGCGCAGTTCACCCGGCACCAGCAGGCGGCCCAGTACGTCAGCAAAGAGCAGCAGGGCAGGGGTCGCAAGCAGCGTGACCGGCAGCGACCAGCGGTGATCCGCCCCCACCAGCCAGCGCGCCATGTGCGGCATCATCAGGCCGATAAAGGCAATCGGCCCGACCACGGCGGTCGCGCTGCCGCAGAGCACGGTAATGGCGAGTAGCCCCGTCAGCTGCGTGCGCGCCACACGGTTGCCGAGGGCGGTCGCGGTATCGCTGCCGAGGCTCAGGCTGTTCAGCGCCCGGCTTAAACAGAGCGCCACGGCGGCAGCGACGATCGTCGGGATCACCACCACCTTTAAGGTTTCAAGGGTACGAATATCCAGCGAACCCGCCTGCCAGAAGCGCAGCTGGTCATACACGTCCGGGTTGAGCAGGGCGATGCCGTTGGACAAGCCTTCCAGTACCGCCGCGAGCGCTACGCCCGCCAGCGTTAAGCGTACCGGGCTGAGCTGGCCGCCGCCCTGGCTGCCGGTAAACGCCACTACCAGCGAGGCCGCCAGCGCGCCGCAAAAAGCCATCATCAGCTGTTCAGAGGGGGACGTAAATCCAAACAGCGCTGCGCCGAGCACGATGGCAAAGCTGGCGCCGGAGTTAACGCCGAGAATGCCGGGGTCCGCCAGCGGGTTGCGGGTGAGGGTTTGCATCAGGGCACCGGCAAGGCCGAGCGCACCGCCAGCCAGCAATCCGGCAAGGGTGCGGGGCAGGCGAGCGTCGAGCACGATGGTGCAGTCGGCGCTCTGACAGGTACCGGATAGCGCATCGACAATAACGGACGCGGGCAGCGGTTTTGCGCCGACCAGCAGGCTGAGTGCAATCGCAAGGATTAGCAGTAGCAATAAAACGGGCACGGCAAGGGCGCGCACCGCAGAAGAGGAAAACGACATAGCAACATCCATGATTTGATAATGATAGTGATTATCGTTATCTATCTTATTTGGCTATGTTAGCATGTGCGCCCATGGAATGGGTAGAAATAGACTCAAGGCTTTGTCATGAATCAAAAATCCTGGCTGCTTAACCTCAGCCTGCTCAAAACACACCCGGCGTATCGCGCCGTTTTTATCGCTCGCTTTATCTCCATTTTGTCCCTCGGTCTGCTTGGTGTGGCCGTACCGGTGCAAATCCAGACCATGACTCACTCCAGCTGGCTGGTGGGGTTATCCGTCACCTTAACCGGCGGGGCGATGTTTATCGGCCTGATGGTGGGCGGCGTGCTGGCGGACCGCTACGAGCGTAAAAAGCTGATCCTGCTGGCGCGCGGCACCTGCGGGGTGGGCTTTGTCGGGCTGTGTCTGAACGCCATGCTGCCGGAGCCGTCGCTGGTGGCCATCTACGTGCTGGGATTGTGGGACGGCTTTTTTGCTTCGTTAGGCGTGACGGCGCTGCTGGCGGCCACGCCCGCGCTGGTCGGGCGCGAGAACCTGATGCAGGCGGGGGCGATCACCATGCTCACCGTACGGCTCGGCTCGGTGATTTCGCCGATGGTGGGCGGTCTGTTGCTGGCGACCGGCAACGTGGCGTGGAACTACGGCCTTGCCGCGGCGGGAACGTTTATTACCACCCTGACGCTACTGCGTCTGCCGCTCCTGCCACCCCCGCCGCAGCCGCGCGAGCATCCGCTGAAGTCCCTGATGGCCGCGATTCGTTTCCTGTTCAGCAACCCATTGATTGGCGGGATTGCGCTGCTCGGCGGCCTGCTGACGATGGCGAGCGCCGTGCGCGTGCTGTATCCGGCGCTGGCGGGTGAGTGGCAGATGAGCGCCTCAGAGATTGGCGTGCTGTACGCCGCCATTCCGCTCGGTGCGGCCTTCGGGGCGCTGACCAGCGGCAACCTGGCGCAGAGCGCGAGACCGGGGTTGATCATGCTGGTGGCGACGCTGGCCTCGTTTATCGCCATTGGTTTCTTTAGCCTGATGCCGGTGTGGGCGCTGGGGGTGATGTGTCTGGTGATTTTCGGCTGGCTGAGCGCGGTCAGCTCTCTTTTACAGTACACCCTGATCCAGACCCAGACGCCGGAAGGGATGCTCGGGCGCATTAACGGCCTGTGGACGGCGCAGAACGTCACGGGCGATGCGATTGGCGCGGCGATCCTCGGCGGGCTGGGGGCGATAATGACCCCGGTGGCGTCGGCGAGCAGCAGCGGGTTTGTGTTAGCCGTTGTTGGCGTGATTTTATTGGCGGTTCTGGTGGAGTTGCGTCGGTTCAGGCAAACCCTGTAGGTCGGGTAAGGCGTAGCCGCCACCCGACAAAACGCCCGGTGGCGCTGCGCTTACCGGGCCTACGGGGAACGTGCCACTTATTTAAAAATTGAATTCAAACGCTGCAACACCAACATCGCGCTGTAATAATCCAGGCGGAACGTCTCGGTTCCTAATGCCCAGACGCGCTTGTTCTTCACCGACAGCAGATGCGCCAGCAGCGGGTTGGCGTAAATCGCGTCCACGTCTTTCTGATCGCCGGCAAACACGAACAGCCCTTCGCCGTTCAGCCCCGTCGCCAGGTTTTCACCCCCTAACTGGATAATGTCGTGGCGTTTGCCCTGACTTTTTGAGGTGTGCAACCCGGCAGGCACGTCGGCCAGCGTAAAGCCCAACTGGTGCAAAAGCTTGCCCTGCGCGGAGTCTGTCGTCCACAGGTTCGCCGTGTGCGCCGCGGCGGTGTAGACGATGGCGTTCACCGGCTGTGGCGGCAGCTTCATCTGCTGTTTCACCTTGGCGAGCTGTTTGTCGAAGGCAGCGATGCGCTCTGCGGCCTGTGTCTCCTGCCCGGTGATCGTCCCCAGTTGGGTCAGCAGTTCCTGCCAGCTTTTGTCGTCGTAGTTAATGATAAGCGTCGGCGCGATGGCGGAAAGCTGATCGTAGAGCGCCAGCGCGGAATCCCCGCCGGTGGCGCTGATCAAAATCAGGTCCGGCATCTGGGCCGCGACGGCTTCGGCGCTCGGCTCGCCGATGTACAGCCGGGCAACCTTACGCTGTTTGGCGATATCGCCCCACTGACGCAGGAAGCCCTGCGCATCCGCCACGCGGTTGTTTGGCGTGGTCGCGCCGCTGGCAATGACCGGCGCGTCAATGGCCAGCAGGGAGCCGGTTAAGGTCACGCTGGTGGAGACAATGCGCGTCGGTTTGCTCTCAAGCGTGTGAACGCCGCGGCTGTCGGTGACCTGACGCGGCCAGTCGGCGGCGGCGGCTGAGGTTAGTCCTAAAACAAAAAGTCCTGTTAAAAGAAGGGCATTGCGGCAAACGGCAGCGATTTTCACAGAGCGGCATCCTGATTTTATTGAAGATAATGCTTCTCATTTTCAGGGCTGTAGGGAAGGGATGCAAGCGTTTGTCGCACAAGTTATTTGCCCGACGGTTGACAGCGGGGCGATGTGGGATTAGGTTAGCCGACGAAAATATAAATGATAATCATTATTGCTTCTTTTATCATTTTAAGGAGGATGATATGGACACGTCCCTGGCTGAGGAAGTTCAGCACACCGCGACAACGCTGCAATCAGACAGCTTTTTCTTTATGTCGCCTTACCGCAGTTTTACCACGTCCGGCTGTTTTGCCCGTTTTTCTGAACCCGCCGTCGGCGGTGACGATCCGGCGGGTCCCTTTCAGCAGAAATTAGCTCAGGCTTTCCGGAATGCGAAAAACAGCGGCATTGCCCATCCGGTGATGGTAGGGGCGATCCCCTTCGATACCCGCAAACCGTCATCGCTGTTTATTCCACAACGCTGGCAAACCTTCTCCCGCCCGGCGCGTCAGCAGTCCGCACGTTATGCCTCCGGCGCGCAGACGCTGAACGTGCAACAGCGCACCGAGATCCCGTCGCAGCCGGTTTTCGAGGAGATGGTTGCTCGCGCCGCGTCGCTCACCGCTACGCCGCAGGTGAATAAGGTGGTGCTGTCGCGCCTGATTGATATCGCTACCGACAAACAGATCGATAGCAGCGCGCTGATGGAGCGTCTTATCGCCCAGAACCCGGCGAGCTTTAACTTCCACGTACCGCTGGAAGACGGCGGCGTGCTGCTGGGCGCCAGCCCGGAACTGCTGCTGCGCAAAGAGGGCGCGCACTTTAGCTCGCTGCCGCTGGCAGGCTCTGCGCGCCGTCAGCCGGACGATGTGCTGGATCGCGAAGCGGGCACTAAGCTGCTGGCCTCCGAAAAAGACCGCCACGAGCACGATCTGGTCACGCAGGCGATGAAAACCATTCTGGAACCGCGTAGCCATCATCTGAGCATGCCGGCTTCCCCGCAGCTCATCACCACCCCGACGCTGTGGCATCTGGCCACGCCGGTAGAAGGTGAGGCACGTGAAAACGAGAACGCCCTGACGCTGGCCTGCCTGCTGCACCCGACGCCCGCGCTGAGCGGCTTCCCGCATCAGGCGGCAAAAGAGCTGATTGCCGAGCTGGAGCCGTTCGACCGCGAGCTGTTCGGCGGCATCATCGGCTGGTGCGACAGCGAAGGTAACGGCGAGTGGGTAGTAACTATCCGCTGCGCGCGGCTGCATCAAAATACCGTTCGCCTGTTTGCCGGCGCGGGCATTGTGCCTGCCTCCTCCCCGGTCGGCGAGTGGCGCGAGACGGGCGTGAAGCTCTCCACCATGCTCAACGTGTTTGGTTTGCACTAAGGAATACTCATGACCATCCCTTTTACCCGCTGGCCTGAGGAGTTTGCCCGCCGCTACCGTGAAAAAGGCTACTGGCAGGATCTGCCGCTGACCCACATCCTGACGGACCATGCGGACAGCGATACGGTCGCGATAATTGACGGCGATCGCCGCATCACCTACCGCGCGTTTAATCAGGCGGTGACGAATCTGGCGTCCTCCCTTCAGGCGCAGGGGCTGCATCGCGGGGAGACCGCGCTGGTGCAGCTTGGCAACGTGGCTGAGTTCTACATCACCTTCTTCGCGCTACTGCAAATCGGCGTCGCGCCGGTCAACGCGCTCTTTAGCCATCAGCGCAGTGAACTCAACGCCTACGCGGAGCAGATTAAACCCGCCGTGCTGATTGCCGATCGCGACCACGCGCTGTTCTCGGGCGACGATTTTCTCAACACCTTTGTGGATGCGCATCGCTCGGTACGCGTTGTGCTGCTGCGTGGCGATAAGGGCGAACATGCGCTGGAGGCGGCGATTGCGCGCCCGGCGGACAATTTCATCCCGAACCCGACGCCCGCCGACGAAGTGGCGTTCTTCCAGCTCTCCGGCGGCAGCACCGGCACGCCGAAGCTGATCCCGCGCACGCATAACGATTACGACTACAGCATCCGTCGCAGCAACGAAATCTGCGGTATCACTGCGCACACCCGCTATCTGAACGCCCTTCCCGCGGCGCATAACTACGCCATGAGCTCGCCAGGATCGTTAGGCGTTTTCACGGCGGGTGGCTGCGTGGTGCTGGCGAACGATCCGAGCGCCACGCTCTGCTTCCCGCTGATTGAGCAGCATCAGATAAACGTCACCTCGCTGGTGCCGCCCGCGGTCAGCCTGTGGTTGCAGGCGATTGCCGACGGCGCGGGGAACGCCCAGCTGAAATCCCTCAGGCTGCTCCAGGTGGGCGGCGCGCGCCTCTCCGCCACGCTTGCGGCGCGCATTCCGGCGGAAATTGGCTGCCAGCTTCAGCAGGTATTTGGCATGGCGGAAGGGCTGGTGAACTATACCGCCCTCGACGATGCGCCGGAGCGCATCATCAATACCCAGGGCCGCCCGATGTGCCCGGACGATGAAGTGTGGGTGGCGGACGAGGACGGTAACCCGCTGCCGCGCGGGGAGGTCGGGCGTCTGATGACGCGCGGCCCTTACACCTTCCGCGGCTATTTCAACAGCCCGGACCACAACGCCAGCGCCTTCGATGCCAACGGCTTCTACTGCTCGGGCGATCTGATCGCCATCGACGAGCAGGGTTACATCACCGTGCAGGGGCGCGAGAAAGATCAGATCAACCGCGGTGGCGAGAAGATCGCCGCCGAAGAGATCGAAAACCTGCTGCTGCGCCACGACGCGGTGATCCACGCCGCGCTGGTGAGCATGGAGGACAGCCTGCTGGGCGAAAAAAGCTGCGCGTACCTGGTGGTGAAACAGCCGCTGCGCGCGGTGGAGGTGCGCCGCTTCCTGCGCGAGCAGGGCGTTGCCGAATTTAAGCTGCCGGACCGCGTGGAGAGCGTGGATGCGCTTCCGCTCACGCCGGTCGGCAAAGTTGATAAGAAACAGTTGCGCCTGTGGCTTGCTGAACGCGCCCGGGGCTGAGGAACAGAGAATGGCTATTCCAAAATTAACCGCATATGCGCTGCCAACCGCCGCCGAACTGCCGACCAGTAAAGTAAGCTGGGCGTTTGAGCCGGAGCGCGCCGCGCTGCTGATCCACGATATGCAGGAGTACTTCCTGAATTTCTGGGGCGAAAATAGCGACATGATGCAGCAGGTGGTGGCGAACATCGCTAAACTGCGCGCGTACTGCAAAGAGCACAATATTCCGGTGTACTACACCGCGCAGCCGAAAGATCAGAGCGATGAAGACCGCGCCCTGCTGAACGATATGTGGGGGCCGGGTCTGACTCGCTCGCCGGAGCAGCAGCGCATCGTCGCTGAGCTGACCCCGGACGAAGCGGACACCGTGCTGGTGAAGTGGCGCTACAGCGCGTTTCACCGCTCCCCGCTGGAGCAGATGCTGAAAGAGACCGGGCGCAACCAGCTTTTGATCACCGGCGTGTACGCCCACATCGGCTGCATGACCACCGCCACCGACGCTTTTATGCGCGACATCAAACCGTTATTTATCGCCGACGCGCTGGCGGATTTCACCCGCGACGAGCACCTGATGTCGCTGAAATACGTGGCCGGACGTTCGGGCCGCGTGGTGATGACCGACGAGTTGCTGCCGTCTGTTCCGGCAACGAAAGCCGCGCTGCGTGAGCTGATCCTGCCGCTGCTGGACGAGTCCGACGAGCCGATGGATGACGAAAACCTGATCGACTACGGTCTGGATTCAGTACGGATGATGGCGCTGGCCGCCCGCTGGCGCAAAGTGCACGGCGACATTGATTTCGTGATGCTGGCAAAAAATCCGACCCTCGATGCCTGGTGGGCGCTGCTCTCCCGCGAGGTGAAGTGATGGCTTTTGATTTTACCGGTAAAACCGTCTGGGTGACGGGCGCGGGTAAGGGCATTGGCTATGCGACCGCGCTGGCATTTGTGGAGGCCGGGGCGCAGGTGACCGGGTTCGATCTGGCTTTCCCTCACGGCGAATATCCGTTTGCCACCGAAACACTGGACGTGGCGGATGCGGCGCAGGCGAGTGATGTCTGCGGGCGTTTGCTCAGCAGCCTTGAGCGGCTCGACGTGCTGGTTAACGCGGCGGGCATTCTGCGTATGGGCGCGACGGATCAGCTTTCGCAGGAGGACTGGCAGCAGACCTTTGCGGTCAACGTCGGCGGCGCGTTCAACCTGTTCCAGCAGACGATGGGCCAGTTCCGTCGTCAGCAGAGCGGGGCGATTGTGACGGTGGCCTCTGACGCGGCGCACACGCCGCGCATCGGCATGAGCGCCTACGGCGCGTCGAAAGCGGCGCTGAAAAGCCTGGCGCTGACCGTCGGGCTGGAGCTGGCGGGCAGCGGCGTACGCTGTAACCTGGTGTCGCCGGGTTCTACGGATACCGACATGCAGCGCACGTTGTGGACCAGCGATGATGCGGAACAGCGGCGCATTCGCGGCTTCGGCGAGCAGTTCAAGCTCGGCATTCCGCTCGGTAAAATTGCCCGTCCGCAGGAGATTGCCGCGACCGTGCTGTTCCTGGCATCCGATGCCGCCAGCCATATCACCTTGCAGGATATCGTGGTGGACGGCGGCTCCACGCTGGGGGCGTAATGATCTGGAAACGTCATTTATCCCTCGACGAACTGAATGCCACTAGCCAGAACACGATGGTGGAACACCTTGGCATCGTCTATACCCGCCTCGGGGACGATACGCTGGAAGCGGAGATGCCGGTGGATGCGCGCACCCACCAGCCGTTTGGCCTGCTGCACGGCGGTGCGTCGGCGGCGCTGGCGGAAACGCTGGGGTCGATGGCCGGTTTTCTGATGACCCGCGACGGGCAGAATGTGGTGGGCACGGAACTGAACGCTACGCACCACCGCGCGGTCTCTCACGGTAAGGTGCGCGGCGTATGTCAGCCGCTGCATCTGGGCCGCTCCAGTCAGAGCTGGGAGATTGTGGTGTTCGACGAGCAGGGGCGGCGGTGCTGTACGTGTCGGTTGAGTACGATGGTGCTGGGTTAGATTGTGCGGCGGGAGTGCCGGGTGGCGGCTTCGCCTTACCCGGCCTACGAAACATGCAGGCCCGGTAAGCGAAGCGCCACCGGGCGGTTGTTACAACATCGATACCACCCGCTTCAACAGCCGAATTCGCGGCGCAATGGACGCTTTATCCAGCCATTCCGCCGGGCTGTGGAACCCGGCGCCAACCGGCCCGAAGCCGTCAAGCGTGGGGATGCCGAGCGCGGCGGTGTGGTTGGCGTCGCTGCCGCCGCCGACTGCCTGCCAGGTAATGTCGATGCCTTCCGCTTTACCCGCCGCTTCAACCTGCTGCATCAGCGCCTGCGTCGCGTCGCTCGCGGCC
Organism: Enterobacter cloacae complex sp.6700776; assembly: GCF_048284255.1. Taxonomy (NCBI): domain Bacteria; kingdom Pseudomonadati; phylum Pseudomonadota; class Gammaproteobacteria; order Enterobacterales; family Enterobacteriaceae; genus Enterobacter; species Enterobacter cloacae complex sp.6700776. The sequence goes on from NZ_JBLVYK010000018.1 coordinate 18,386, forward strand.
ATCGCCGGTTTGTGATTAACCCGCGTCAGCGTGGTGGTCACGCCGTCTAAAAAGCCTTGTTCACATAACAACTCCAGCGCCTGGTTCACCCGGTCATACTCGTCGTTTTCCCAGAAGCGAACGTCCAGTTCTGCCACAGCGCTGTCCGCGACCACGTTCGCCGCGCTGCCGCCCTGAATTACGCCGACGTTAAGTGTAGTGCCGCGATCCCAGTCCGTCAGCGCATTGATGGCGATAACGCTCTTTGCCAGCGCGGTGATCGCCGAGCGGCCTTTTTCCGGGTCATTGCCCGCGTGTGCCGCCACGCCGCTAAAGGTGAGGTGATAGCCCGCCATCCCTTTACGCGCTTTCACCAGCGAACCGTCGGCGCGGGCGGCTTCGCACACCAGCACGCAGCGGGAACGCTTAGCCAGCTCGCCAATCCACTCATGGGAATGGACAGATCCGGTCTCTTCGTCCGGGTTCATCGCAACGGCAATCGCGAGACGATCGTTGTCTGCGGCGTCAAGCGCGCGCATTGCCCACAAAATATTCAGAAGTCCGCTCTTCATATCCGAGACGCCGGGGCCGTACAGGCGGGTTTCATCCTCGCTCAGCGGACGCGCGGCCACGGTGCCGGCGGGAAATACGGTATCCAGATGCCCGACCAGCAGCACGTCGAACCGTTCCGCCTGCGGCTTGTTACTGACGAAGACGCCGGGGCCCACCTTGTCGCCCAGGTTCACCTGCTCCGTATGCCAGCCTTCGCGCTGCCACAGTTGCTGCATGATGCCTGCAACAGCGGCGACGCCGTCAATCGTCTGGGTGCCGCAGTCTACGTTCACCAGGGTTTTCAGCTCTTCTATATAATGGTCAAGATTCATGTTCACGTCCTGTTCAGAGAATAATGCGCATCAGCAGCATGGCTAAGAAAGCGTTGACCACCGAGAGGGCGATCATCAGCGGAATACGTTTGGCGCGGGTGCCAATCACCCCCAGAATGCGGCCCAGGTACTGCACCTGCGAGCCCATCAGGTAGATGGCGGGCGCCAGGATCGCCAGGTGCTCGCCGGTGAGGATGCCTTTATCAAACAGGCCGATGGCAACGCCGATCCCGCCGCCCATCGACATCCAGCCGCCAATCAGCACGGCGGCCGCTTCGCCCGGCAGGCCAAACAGGCCCATCAGCGGGGAGAAGATCGTGCCCAGCCCTTTCAGCGCGCCGGTAATTTCCAGCGCCTTGATGATGATAAAGGCCATCACCACGTTGGGCAGCGTGCTGCTGGTGGCAATGCTCCAGCCTTTGCGCGCGCCTTCGATAAACACATCGGTAATGACGGGATTGGACTGTGGGGCACTCATGCGGCGTCTCCTTTATGGGTAAACGTCAGGATCAGGCGCAGCAGATTGGCGCCGACAATTTTCATGATAAACATCACCGCGATACAGGCCCCGATGGAGGTGGGCACCGCCGCCGTGCCGTCAATGGCGAGCAGCGTGAAGAGGATCGCCCCGGAAGAGAAAAAGTTGGTGATCATCGCCCCGGCGGAGAACTGGAACATGGCGAAAACGTCTTTCTCTTTTTCGCTGATTTGCCCTTCATCAGAGAGATTACGGGTAAGCGACGCGCCCACGTCGGTACTTTGCAGGCTGCCAATCAGCGCCAGCCCGGTGGTGCCAGGGATCCCCAATAGCGGGCGCAGCAGAGGAGTTAAGAGTTTGCGCGCGGCACGCAGGGCGCCATAGTGCTCCAGCACGTTGATCATCCCCAGCGCGAACATCACCGCGGGAATTAAACCGAGCGCGAAGAGAAACCCGTCCATCGCGCCGCTGCCGCCGGTGCCGCGAAAGGCGCTGCTGGCTGTGGTTAACGTACCGTCATCCAGACTGGCTTTGCTGACCACTTTGCCAAATGCGCCGTTGAGGGTGGTGAAATCAAAGACGCCGTACCACTCTTTTCCGCCTAACAGACCCGAGAAGAAAACGGCTGCAAACGCCAGCGCGAAGTACGCGCCCGGCCCGACCTGACTATCCTGAGGTACTGAACTGTTCATATCCTTTTCCTTGTATGCACGCGATTGCGCAGGATCATTCTGGCGAGGTTATGGCCAAAAAAAATGATACAAATCATTCCGTAAGGCGGTGTCTGGCCGAAAAAGGTAAAAGTGTGAACGGTGACGCTACGAAAGTGATCGGCTTAACAATGTGGTGTAAATGTCTGGTTTGACCACGCATTATTGCGTTTCAAAGTTGTTAAATTTTATCCGTTGTTCTAGAAACAAAATGTAACATCTCACTGTTTCACAACAACGGATAACCATTATGAACAACTCAGGGAAATACCTTATATGGGCAGGGCTCTCCGTTGTGGGAGCCTTTGCCCTGGGCTACATCGCCCTCAACCGGGGGGAGCAGATCAATGCGCTCTGGATCGTGGTCGCCTCCGTCTGCATTTATCTGATCGCATACCGTTTTTATGGCCGTTATATCGCGAAGACGGTACTGGGCGTAGACGGCACGCGCATGACGCCGGCCGTGCGTCATAACGATGGTCTGGACTACGTGCCGACCGATAAAAAAGTGCTGTTCGGTCACCATTTCGCGGCGATTGCCGGGGCAGGCCCGCTGGTGGGGCCGGTACTGGCCGCGCAGATGGGCTACCTGCCGGGGATGATCTGGATCCTCGCGGGGGTGGTGCTGGCGGGCGCGGTGCAGGACTTCATGGTGCTGTTCGTCTCCACCCGTCGCGACGGTCGTTCGCTGGGTGAGCTGGTGAAAGAGGAGATGGGGGCAACTGCCGGGGTGATTGCGCTGGTGGCGACCTTTATGATCATGGTCATCATCCTCGCGGTACTGGCGATGATTGTGGTGAAAGCCTTGACCCACAGCCCGTGGGGAACCTATACCGTCGCCTTCACCATTCCGCTGGCGCTGTTCATGGGGATCTACATTCGCTATCTGCGTCCGGGACGCATTGGTGAAGTTTCAGTCATTGGCCTGGTGTTCCTGGTGTTTGCTATTATCTCCGGCGGCTGGGTGGCGGAAAGCCCGACCTGGGCACCGTTCTTCGACTTCACCGGCGTGCAGCTGACCTGGATGCTGGTGGGCTACGGCTTCGTGGCGGCGGTGCTGCCAGTATGGCTCCTGCTGGCCCCGCGTGACTACCTCTCTACGTTCCTGAAAATTGGTACCATCGTCGGGCTGGCGATCGGCATTCTGATTATGCGCCCGACCCTGACCATGCCTGCCCTGACCAAATTCATTGACGGCACCGGCCCGGTCTGGACCGGTAACCTGTTCCCGTTCCTGTTTATCACCATCGCCTGTGGGGCAGTGTCTGGCTTCCATGCGCTTATCGCCTCCGGGACCACGCCGAAGATGCTCGCGAATGAAAATCAGGCCTGCCTGATTGGCTATGGCGGCATGCTGATGGAATCCTTCGTGGCGATTATGGCGCTGGTCTCGGCCTGTATTATCGACCCGGGCGTGTACTTCGCGATGAACAGCCCGATGGCGGTACTGGCCCCGGCCGGCACTGTTGACGTGGTCGCCTCTGCTGCGCAGGTGGTGAGCGGCTGGGGCTTTGCGATCACCCCTGAAACGTTGACGCATATCGCTAACGAGGTCGGCGAGCAGTCGATTATCTCCCGTGCGGGCGGGGCGCCGACGCTGGCGGTGGGTATGGCCTACATCCTGCATGGTGCGCTGGGCGGGCTGATGGATGTCTCGTTCTGGTATCACTTCGCCATTCTGTTCGAGGCGCTGTTTATCCTGACGGCGGTGGATGCCGGTACGCGCGCGGCGCGCTTTATGTTGCAGGATCTGCTGGGGGTGATCTCCCCGAATCTGAAACGTACCGATTCACTCCCGGCTAACCTGCTGGCGACGGCACTGTGCGTGCTGGCGTGGGGCTACTTCCTGCATCAGGGCGTGGTCGATCCGCTGGGCGGCATTAACACCCTGTGGCCGCTGTTCGGTATCGCCAACCAGATGCTGGCGGGCATGGCGCTGATGCTTTGTGCCGTAGTCCTGTTCAAGATGAAGCGCCAGCGTTACGCATGGGTGGCGCTGGTGCCAACGGCGTGGCTGCTGATCTGTACCCTGACAGCAGGCTGGCAGAAAGCCTTCAGCCCGGACAACAAGGTGGGCTTCCTGGCCATTGCCAACAAGTTCCAGGCGATGATCGACAGCGGCAAGATCCCGGCGCAGTACACCGAATCTCAGCTGTCCCAGCTGGTGTTTAACAACCGTCTGGACGCCGGGCTGACCATCTTCTTTATGGTGGTGGTTGTGGTGCTGGCGTTGTATTCTCTGAAAACCGCGCTGGCGGCGTTGAAAGTCGACACGCCAACGGCGAAAGAGACGCCGTATGAGCCAATGCCTGAGAACCTGGACGAGATTGTCACCCAGGCGAAAGGGGCGCATTAACCCGTGTGCCGGGTGGCGGCTTCGTCTTACCCGGCCTACATTTCTTATCCTCCCTCTCCCTCCGGGAGAGGGCCGGGGTGAGGGAAACAAACGAGAAACTGATTATGTTCGACACCCTTTCCAAAGCAGGTAAATACCTGGGCCAGGCCGCTAAAATGATGATTGGCGTGCCGGATTACGACAACTACGTCGAGCATATGCGCGTCAACCACCCGGATCAGACGCCAATGACCTACGAAGAATTTTTCCGCGACCGCCAGGACGCCCGCTACGGTGGCAAGGGCGGGGCGAAGTGCTGTTAACCCTCTTTTGGTAAATAGAGGCTGATCTGCTCCTGTTTACAGCCGTAAATTGCCGCCAGCTTTTCGCGGGTGCGCTTTTGCGGACGGGAGTCCAGCGCTTCCAGCTGTGATACGGCGGACTGGCTGATGCCGAGTTTTTCCGCCACCTCCTGCTGGGATAGCCCGCGCAGGATACGCCACGCGGCCTGCAGGCTGACGTTCTCGCTATGCATGATGTCGCACACTTCACCCGGTAAACCTACGTTATCGTAGATATCTGATTCGTAAGGGATGTCTTCCCAGTCGTTTTCATCATCGTCATCATACTCAAGCATGGCTAAACGCATGCGAAAATATTCATCGTAGGGAATGACAACATACTGTTTTTTTCCTTCTTCATCCTTGATGAACTGAACAGTCATATTCCGTATGCTCCTCATGAAGGTAGGTGGTGGTTGTCCGGCGTTTTACCGCCACTACGTAGCAGATATCACCCGGCGGATCCCCGAAGGTGTAAATGACCCTGTAATCACCTAATCGCAACCTGTAGTGGTTTTCGGGAGAAGATAATTTCTTGATATCCGCGACAGGTGATGTTTTATCATCCATCTTCTCCAGCCTGAATTTAATGCGGTTCTGATATCGCGTATCGATTTTAGAAAATTGCTTCTCAGCGGTCTTTGACCAGACAATCTTCATCCGTACCTCCACTGTACGCCCACACAAAACATAAGGAAATAATAAGACTATTAGATAAATTCCGAATTTCTTATGGGGTACTGTAGAGCGGAGAAAAACCGCGAGAAAGCGGCAAAACGCGAATCGTCGAGGCGACTCGAACAGGCCTCTGCCGGGCGACAGAGGCATACAGTAAATTTGCGATCAGGCGTTCAGACCGCCGTCCACATCCAGACCGGTGCCGGAAATTTGCCCCGCAGCCGGGCTGGCGAGGAAGGTGACCGCCGCTGCGATATCCTCCGGCTGGCCGTAATGGCCCAGGGCAATAAGCTGACGCTGTGAGTCAGCCTGTTCACCGTCCTCCGGGTTCATATCGCTGTTGGTCGGGCCGGGATGAACCAGGTTGACGGTAATGCCGCGCGGGCCTAAATCGCGGGCCAGACCCCGGGTAAGGGAGTTTAGGGCCGATTTGGTCATCGAGTAGACGGCGATCCCCGGCTGCGCCACGCGGTTCGCCAGACAGCTGCCGATGTTGATGATGCGTCCGCCGTCAGACATATGCACCAGCGCTTCCTGAATGGCGATCACCACGCCGCGGATATTGACGTTGATCAGAGCGTCGATGTCCGCCAGGGTCATGGACTCCAGCGGGCCGCCGCGTGCAATCCCGGCGTTATTGACCAGAATATCCAGCCCGCCGAGGGAGCGCGCCGCCTGCGTGACCGCATCCTGAATCGCCTGCGCGCTGGCGCTGTCGGCCTGAATCGCCTCGCCGTGTCGCCCCAGCGCGTTGATTTCATCGACGACCTGCTGGGCTTTATCGACGGATTTTTCGTAGGTGATAACCACATCGGCACCGGCGCGTGCCAGCGACAGCGCAATCGCCCGACCCAGCCCACGACTGGCGCCGGTGACCAGCGCCTTTTTACCTGTTAAATCGATCTGCATGATGACCTCGTTGTAAGAGTGGAGAGAATCATCATTAGGTATAGCCCGTCGGCGCGATTAACGGCTGAAGGATTCCACCTTCTCAAACGCGGCGCGCAGAACGTCAGGGCTTAACGTAATCGGTAAAAAGTGAATCGACTCCACCGGGCGCAGGGTGTGAGCAATGACCTTGTCCAGCTCGTCGCGGTTATGGATATCGACCTCCAGCGCGCGAAGCGTGGTCGGCAGGTTAAAACGCTGGTATGCCGCCACCAGCTGCGTCAGCACGTCCTCCTGACCGAGCAGGGCGCTCTGCACCAGAATGCCGTAGGCCACCTTGGTGCCGTGGAGGTATTTTTCCGTCTGCGGCAGCACGGTTAAGCCGTTGTGCACCGCATGTGCCGCCGCCACGCGTGTATAGCGTTCGCCCAGACCGCCGACCATACCGCCACCGGCGATAACGGCGTCCACCACGTCCCGAAACGCCTGCGTCTGGTCGCCGCGCTGCTGGTCGGCCAGCGCCTCTTCGCTGCGCTCCAGCAGCACGTCGCGGATCGCCAGCGCACCGTTCAGGCCAAGACGCACGGTCAGCGGCAGGTTTTCCGGTTCAGGGGCGAGTACCGCCGCTTCGTACCACTTCGCCAGCGTATCGCCGATGCCCGCCAGCAGGTATTCCGCCGGGGCGTTAAGGATGATCTGCGGCTCCACCAGCACCAGAAAGTTGGCGTCGTCAAAAATCTCAAACTGTAGCGCCTGACCGGCATCGTTGTACCACACGGAGAGCGGGGTCCACGCCGCGCAGGTGGCGGCGATGGTGGGAATGCCCACGAACGGCACGCCCAGACGACGTGCCACGGCCTTGACGGTATCCATTACCGCACCGCCGCCCACGCCAATCACCACGCTGGCTTCACCACCCGACGCGTTCACCAGATGAGTGACGTCACGCTCGCTGCAATGGCCCTTAAACAGCAGATGTTTTGCCCCCGTCGCGTTAAAACTCTCCGGCAGATAAGGGCGTGCGCCCTCGATAGCCCGCTCGCCGTAGATCCACACCGCGCGGGAAAGCTGTTCCGGAGTAAAGAAATCATCCAGGTGCGCAAGGCTTCCCGGATGAGAGAAGTAGTTCGCCGGGCCGGGCACGACGCGGATATCGGTGTTGCTCATGAAGTTGTCCTTTTTTAGCAAGCGCTAACCCGATGTTATGTCTGGACATCCGGATGGCTAATAATATTTCGCTTTATCTTATGCCTTTTCCGTCGTTGTCAGTCAACCGGAGCTGTGAAAAATTCGCTAAATCAGAAGAGTAATGAAGGATTTACGCGGATGGTTTCCAGTCGCCTTGAGATGCGCGGTATCAGCCTGGCCTTTTCCGGCTTTCAGGCCCTGTCGCGCGTGGATTTCACCCTGAATGGCGGGTCGGTGCATGCGCTGACCGGCGCCAACGGCGCGGGAAAATCGACGTTGATGGCGGTGCTGTGTGGGACGCACGATCGTTATGAAGGCGAAATCTGCATTAACAACCAGCCGGTAAGCATCCGCGAGCCGCTGGACGCCAAACGGCTGGGTATCCACCTTGTGCAGCAGGAGGTGGACGTGGCGCTGATCCCCGGGCTGAGCATTGCGGAGAACATTATGCTCGACCAGCTGGCGCAGCCGGGACACCGCTACAGCTGGCGCGCGATTCGTCAGCAGGCGCGGCAGGCGCTGGCGCAGCTGGATGTTTCGCTGGACGTTCGCCGTTCCATCGACAGCTGCACGCTGGCTGAAAAGCAGCAGATTTTGCTGGCGCGGGCGCTCTCGCACCACTGCCGTTTTCTCATTCTCGATGAGCCCACCGCGCCGCTGGACGCGCACGAAAGCGAGCGTCTGTTTGCGGTAGTAAGACGTCTGCAACAGCAGGGCATTGGCGTGGTGTTTATTTCTCACCGCATTCACGAGCTGAAGGCCATCTGCGACACCCTGACGGTGCTGCGCGACGGCAGGCTGATTGAGTCCGGCCCGATGGCGAATCTGAGCGGAGAGGAGATCGTCGAGAAGATGCTCGGCCACGAGCTGAGCGATATCTATCCGCCCCCGCGACCGCCGCACGGTGAAGAGATGCTGCTGCGGGTGGAAGGCCTGCACGACGACGCGCTGCTGAAAGATATCTCCCTGCATCTGCGCAAAGGTGAAATCCTCGGCATTGCCGGGCTGGCGGGGGCGGGGAAAACGGAACTCTGCAAGGCGCTGTTTGGCGCCAGCAAAAGCCGCGTGGCGCGCGGCGAGCTGAACCATCAGGCCTGGAAACCGCGCGATCCGGCAGACTCGGTGCTACGCGGTCTGGCGCTGGTGCCGGAGGAGCGGCGCAAAGAGGGCATTTTTATCGACGAGCCGGTGAGCATGAACCTTGCCGTGTGCGCCGATAACAGTTTCTCGCGCTGGAGCCTGTTTGGTCATCGTCAGGCGTGGCGCTGGGCGGAAGAGGTGATTGCCCGCGTCGGCGTGCGCACGCGCGGGCCGGGGCAGGTGCTGCGTCGGCTTTCCGGCGGTAACCAGCAGAAGGTCGCCATCGGGAAATGGCTGCGCAATGACGCCAGCGTGCTGATATTCGACGAGCCGACCAAAGGCGTGGACGTGAAGGCCAAAACCGATCTGTTTCAGCTGATCGACGGCCTGGCGCGCGAGGGCAAAGGGGTGATTTACGCCTCAGGTGAATTTGCCGAGCTGGTCGGTCTGTGCGACCGCATCTGCGTGCTGTGGGACGGTCGCATCGTGGCGGAAATCGCCGGGGCAGAGGCCCGGGAAGAAACACTACTTTATTATTCAACCGGAGGAACGGCGTCGTGAGCAAGGCCCTTTCAGTGACCACGGCGGCGTCTGGCCGTCAGCAGATTTTCGATTTTCTTTATAAGTGGGGCATGCTGCTGACCGTCGTCGCGCTGGTGGCGGTGTTTGGCCTGGCGTCGGACAGCTTCCTCGACCCGAACAACATCATCAACATTCTGCGCTCGATTGCCATCGTGACGGTGATTGCCGTTGGCGTCTCTATTTCGCTGACCGTCGGCGGGTTCGATCTCTCCGTGGGATCTACCGCGTCGCTGGCGAACGCGCTGGTGATTTCGCTTTTCGTCTGGCACGGCTTTGGCACCACCGAGTCGATTCTGCTGACCCTCGCGCTCTGTACGCTGGTCGGCCTGTTTAACGCCTTTCTGATCGTCATCCTGCGCATTCCGGACATGCTCGCGACCCTTGCCAGCCTGTTTGTCATTCAGGGTGTGGCGATGACCTACAGCTACGGCGGGTCGATTACCGAGAACATGGTACTGCCGAGCGGCGACATGGCGGAAGGGACCATTCCGGCGGCGTTTGGCCTGCTGGGGCAGGTGCCGACCATTGTGATCGTCATGCTGGTGGTGACGATTCTGGCACAGCTGGGCCTGTCGCTGACCACCCATGGACGCCGGATGTACGCCATTGGCGGCAACCCGGAAGCCGCGCGCCTCTCCGGCATTCGCACCACCCGCTACAAAGTGGCAGCCTACGTGATTGCCTCCCTGCTGGCGGGGCTGGGCGGCATTCTGCTGGCCTCGCGTATTGGTTCATCGCAGGTGAATGCGGGCGGCGGCTACCTGATGGACGCGGTGGCGGCGGCGTGGATCGGCTTCTCGCTGGCCGGATCCGGCAAGCCGAACGCGCTGGGTACGCTGGTGGGGGCGGTGATCCTCGGCGTGCTGTCGAACGGGCTGGTGATGCTCTCCGTGCCGTATTACGCCATGGACATTATAAAAGGGCTGGTGCTCGCGGTAGCGCTGGCGATTACCTACATACAAAAACGCTGACAACACAACGGGATAATAAATGAAAAAGATTGCGCTCTCTTTGGTAGCTCTTGGGTTACTCACTTCTCTGCCGGGCCTGGCGGCTACCCCCGCGCCGGTTCCGACCGCCATTGCCAGCCATGACGGCCCGATCCGCATCGCGGTGATCCGCAACCTGGGCTCGGACGACAACACCACGCAGTTTGTTGCCGGGGCGATTCAGGAAGGGAAAAAGCTCGGCTTTAAGGTCAGCACCTTTTTAAGTAACGGGGACGACGCCAAATTCCAGGATTTCGTTAACCAGGCCATCAGCCAGAAATACGACGGGATTATTCTCTCTCAGGGGCGCGATCCGTACTCCACCGCGCTGGTGAAGAAGGCGGTGGATGCCGGGATCAAAGTTTCGGTGTTTGATACCGCTGTGAACGGCGAGATCCCGGGCGTAACCGTTACCCAGCAGGACGATGCCTCCCTGACCAACCTCTCTTTCGGCCAGCTGGCGAAAGATTTCAACGGCAAGGCCAATATCGTCAAGCTATGGGTCGCGGGCTTCCCGCCGATGGAGCGCCGTCAGGCGGCCTACAAAGAACTGCAAAAACAGTATCCGGAGATTAAAGAGCTGGAGTCCATCGGCGCGGTCTCTTCTGACGTCCAGGGCGACACTGCCAACAAGGTGGGCGCGATCCTCGCGAAATACCCGAAAGGTAAAATCGATGCCATCTGGGGTACCTGGGATGCCTTCAGCCAGGGCGCGTATAAGGCGCTGAAAGAGAACGGCCGAACCGAGATCAAACTCTACAGCATCGACATCTCCAACCAGGATTTACAGCTGATGCGCGAGCCGGGTAGCCCTTGGGCAGTGAGCGTGGCGGTGGATCCGAAGCTGATTGGCGCGACCAACGTACGCCTGATTGCCAATAAGATTGCCGGAGAAGCGACGCCTGCCACTTACGATTTCAAGGCGGCGGCCATTCCGCAGGCGCTGCTGACCGCCCAGCCGGGCGCGGTGAACGTGGCGTCTCTGGGGAAAATCATTCCGGGCTGGGGCCAGACGGAAGATTTTGTTGCGCCGTGGTTTGCGACCCTTGCCGCTAAAAACAAGTAAACCAAGCCGGGTGGCGGCTGCGCCTTACCCGGCCTACATTTCGCACCCGTAGGCCCGGTAAGCGCAGCGCCACCGGGCGTAAGGAGCATAAGGTGTCTCAATTACCCCCTCCCGAATACAGCCGCAATATGCGGCTGATTGGCCATAGCGATCAGGGCGGTCGCCCGGACGGCGTGCAGCTGATGGTGCACCGCGGTTTCGCCTATATCGGCCATATGGTGTCGCAGGGCTTTTCGATAGTGGATGTGCGCGACCCGAAAAAACCAAAAGCCGCAGGATACGTGCCTGCGCCGCCGGGTACCTGGAATGTGCATCTCCAGGCGCATGACGACCTGCTGCTGGTGATCAACGCCCGGGATCTGTTTGCCGATGCGCGTTTTGCCGACGAGAAGGTCTACTACACCCGCCAGGTGGGGGAGACCGTCAGCGATGTGCAGGATAAAGGCTGGAGCGCCGGGCTTCGCGTCTTTGATATCTCCACACCGGACAGGCCACGCGAGATAGGCTTTTTATCGCTGAGCGGCATCGGCATTCACCGCATCTGGTACGTCGGTGGCCGCTGGGCGTATGTCTCAGCGCTGATAGACGGCTTTACCGACTACATCTTTCTGACCATCGATCTGGCGGACCCGCGCAAGCCTGAAGTGGCGGGACGCTGGTGGCTGCCGGGGATGAATCAGGCCGAAGGCGAACAGCCGAACTGGCCGGAAGGCAAACGCTACGCCCTGCACCATGCGATTATTGCAGGCGATACCGCGTACGGCAGCTGGCGCGACGGTGGCCTGACGCTGCTGGACGTGAAGGACCGCACCCGGCCTAAGCTCATTAGCCACCGTAACTGGAGCCCGCCGTTTGGCGGCGGGACGCACACCGCGCTTCCGCTGCCGGATCGCGACCTGCTGGTGGTGCTGGACGAGGCGGTGCTGGATAACCAGCAGGACGGCGAGAAGCTGATCTGGCTGTTTGATATCCGCGAGCCGTCGAACCCGGTGAGCATTTCTACCTTCCCGCAGCCGGATGAAACCGACTACGTGGCGAAAGGGGCGCATTTCGGCCCGCACAACCTGCACGAGAACCGGCCGGGGAGCTTTGTCAGCTCAACGCTGATCTTCGCGACGTACCAGAACGCGGGCGTGCGCGCGTATGACATTTCCAATCCGTATCGCCCGGTAGAAACGGGGGCGCTGGTGCCCGCGGCGCCGGAAAAGATGATGGATACGCGGCCCAATCGCCCGCAGGTGATCCAGTCGTGCGACGTGTTTGTGGATGCGCAGGGGATTATTTACAGCACGGATTATAACGGTGGGATGTCAGTGATTGAGTATCTGGGGTGAGTTTTTGCCGGGTGGCGGCTTCGCCTTACCCGGCCTACATTTTGCACCCGTAGGCCCGGTAAGCGCAGCGCCACCGGGCAAACGTTCTCAACTGTACTGCCGCACCCGCGCGACCAGCTCTTCCGCGCTGTCGATGCGGTCGGCAATCACAATCAGCGCCTTGCCGAGGGATATCGCGTGGCGCAGGCATTCGTGACGCATCGCTTCATCCTGAATAGTGTCGATATCCGCCACATGGGAAAGCCCGACGCTGCGGCGAATCAGCTCGGTGCCGCAGAATCCGATGGCGTCGTGCCAGACCTTTTTCAGGAACGCAGAGGCATAGCCCGGCGCGCTGAGCGCGGCGTCGCGCGTGTTCTCATTCGCCAGCGCCTGGAAGCGCTCCGCGAAGGTGTTCCACAGTTCCTGAATATCGGTCAGGCGCTGCTCGCGCGCGGCGGCGGCATCGCGAATGCCCAGATGCCCCGGCAGGCCGCAGAAGTTCAGCAGCAGGTTGCCGATGGCAGTGCCAACGTCAAAGCCAATCGGGCCAAAGTAGCCGAACTCGGCGTCGATGGCTTTCAGGCTGCCGTCGGCCACAAAAATTGAGCCGCTGTGAATGTCCCCGTGCAGCAGGGCTTCGGCATGCGAAAAGAAGCGGTGCTTCAGGGAGGCCACAGCGATTTTAAGCTGGGCGTCGTCGCGCAGGGCGGCAACATCGTTCTCCAGATCGGCCGGGTAGCTGTTGCGCGCGTGGATCTGGTACGGATCGTTGAAGAACAGATCTTCGGTGATCTCGCACATCTCCGGGTTGATGAATTTTGCCACCTGCGCTTTTTTCTCGTGCGGATGCAGATAAAAATCGCTGGTGTGGAACAGGGTGTGAGCCAGATATTCACCCAGCTGCCGCGCCGCCTGCGGGTAGTAAATGTTGTTAATCAGCTCGCCGCGCCAGATGCGATGGCTGGAGAGATCTTCCATCACCATCACCGCCAGTTTCGGGTCAAAGTGGTGGATTTTCACCGTGTGCTCAGGGCTGTGCTTGTAATGCTCGACCAGGGTTTGCGCCTCCAGGCGAGCGCGATCCAGCGTCAGCGGCCAGGACTCGCCGACGCAGCGCACATAGGGCAGCGCCTGCTTAACGACGATGCGGCTCACGCCCGCGCGGTCGAAAACTTTAAAGACCAGGTTGAGGTTACCGTCGCCGATTTCCTGCGCCTCCACCAGCGATGACGGATCGTCAAGTCCGCCAAACTGCCTGGCATACTCCACGGCGTCCTGAGCGGTAAAGGTACGGTATTGCGACATGGCCTGCTCCTCAGTTTTGCTAATTAAGACATGTAGACGTCTATACATCTGGATTTCATCCTGACACAATGTGCTACAACAACGCAACAGGGAATTAACGACATGCAGACATTACAGACGACCAGCCTGCGGGTGGCGAATAATCAGCTCTTTATTCTCGACCAGCAGGCGCTTCCGCAGGAGAAACGCTGGCTGGATGCCTCGACGGTGGAGGCGCTGGTTGGGCATATCCACGCTCTGCGGGTGCGTGGCGCGCCGTTAATTGGTCTCTCTGCAAGCCTGCTGCTGGCGCTGTTAGCGGAAAGCGGTAAAAGCCGCGACGAGCTGGCGGCGGCGCTGGAGACCCTGCGTGCCTCCCGCCCGACGGCGGTGAACCTGATGAACAATCTCGACCGCATGAAGATTGCGCTGTGGCAGGAAGCGTTCGTTCCGGCGCTGGTGGCTGAAGCGCTGCGCCTGATTAATGAAGACAAACGGCTTTGCGACGCGATTGCGAAAGCGGGTAGCGCGCTGGTGAAGCCCGGCAGCCGCCTGCTGACCCACTGCAATACCGGCGGGCTGGCAACGGCGGGCGTCGGGACGGCGCTAGGGGTGATTGCCCGCGCGCATCAGGCAGGCAACGTCAGCAACGTCTGGGTGGATGAAACCCGTCCGCTGTTGCAGGGCGGCAGGCTGACCGCATGGGAGCTGGGCGAGCTGGGCGTGCCGTATCAGCTGATTACTGACTCCATGGCCGCCAGCCTGATGGCAAAAGGGCAGGTGGATGCCGTGTGGGTGGGGGCAGACCGCATTGCCGCCAACGGCGACGTGGCGAACAAAATCGGCACCTATTCCCTGGCGGTGCTGGCGAAGTTCCACGGTATTCCGTTCTACGTCGCCGCCCCGCAAACGACCCTCGACCGGGACTGCCCGAACGGTGACGCGATCCCGATTGAGCAGCGCGCGGCCAGCGAAGTGACGGGCGTGGCGGGAAGCTTTGGCGCGGTGCAGTGGGCGCCGCAAGAGGCGCAGGTCTATAACCCGGCGTTTGACGTTACCCCCGCCTCGCTGATTAGCGGCTGGGTGCTGGATACGGGCGTGGTCACCCCTGAAGAGGTAGCGAAAGGGAAATTCGCCTGAGTGGGACTATCCTTGTAAGGGGTTCCCTTTAGAGGACGTTATCGTGACGCTCGATCCTGAAACAGACTTAAAACTGGAACGCGTGGTGGATGCACCGCGCGACCTGCTGTGGCTCTGCTGGACCACACCGGAGCACATCAAAAACTTCTTCATTCCTGCTCCCCATAAGGTGACTGAATGCGACCTCGATCTGCGCGTGGGTGGGCGGTTCAATACCGTGTTTGAGGTGGACGGGCAGCGGATGGATAACCGGGGCGTATTTCTTGAAATCGATCCGGGGAACAAGCTGGTCTTTACCGATGGCTATACTGAGGGCTGGAAGCCGGCTGAAAAGCCGTTTATGACAGCGATCCTGCTGCTGGAAGATGTGGGGGAGGGCAAGACCCGCTACACGGCAATTGCGCGTCACCCAACGAAGGAGATCCGCGAGCAGCATGAACAGATGGGCTTCCACGAAGGGTGGGGCGTGGTGTTGGATCAGCTGGTGGGGTATGTGAAAGGGCTGAAACGGTAGTGCCCTTGGACCCCCTCTCCCTTGAGGGAGAGGGCTGGGGTGAGGGGGGAGAATTCATTGATTATATTGAAGACAGATTTCTCTTTTTGGTATTCCTCATCTGACGAAATACTCGCTCTCCCTTTTCATCAAAGTATCTTTCCGGCCATATCACATCGGGTGGAATGTCTGGCGCCTGAGCGGTAAGCAGTTCACCTTTGGGCCATGATCGGGTAAGCGCATTTGCCAGTGTGGATGAGGAAAGGCCAGCCTTTCTGGACAACGCAGCCAGGCTTGTTCCATGTTTCTTTAGTGCAGCGATAATATCGGCCGGGTGCCAGTTCTGATGTTGCATTGTGTCCTCCTTACATGTGTTCGTTACGTGCTCAATTATCCTATTTTGGGATAAGAAGGCAACGGGAGGATATTCGATTTCAGGATATTTGTATGGAATCGGAACAATGGCTTCAGTTTACTCGGATGAATACCAGCGTGTTATCAATGCGTTGAAGAAAGCGCGTAAAGAGAAGGGGATGACTCAGGCGCAGCTTGCGGAGGCACTGGGAAAACCACAATCGTTTATTGCTAAAGTGGAAAACGGTGAGCGTAGGTTGGACGTGGTGGAGTTTGTGCATCTGGCGAGGCTGGTTGGCGCAGATGTGCAGAGGATTATCGCCAGTATTTAATTAATGCCTGAGTATGGAACTGACCACCTGAGCCGTATGTTCCCCTCACCCTAACCCTCTCCCCAGAGGGGCGAGGGGATAGCACGGTGCTCGCATTACTTTGCGGGGTAGGGAGAAAAGATCAGGCCAGGCGTGGATACGCATCCGCGATTGCATCGCCCGTAAACTGGGCAACCCAGCCTTCCGGATTGTCGAAAATACGAATGGCGGTAAAGTTCGGCTCTGAACCCATGTCAAACCAGTGCGGCGTGCCTGCGGGTACGGAAATCAGGTCGTTTTTCTCGCACAGCACCTGATACACCTCATCGCCGATGTGCAGGCAGAATAGTCCCGCCCCTTCCACGAAAAAGCGCACTTCGTCTTCGCCGTGGGTGTGCTCGTTGAGAAACTTCGCACGCAGCGCCTCTTTCTGCGGATTGTCGGCGCGCAGGCTGATCACATCCCAGCTCTGGTAACCTTTCTCTGCCACCAGCTTGTCGATTGCATGCTGATACGCTTCGATCACGGCTTCGGGCGCAGGATCCTGCCCTAAATCACGGTCTGCCGCCCAGCGCTCAAAGCGCACGCCCTTAGCGTTCAGCTGTTGGGCAATCTCGGCGGCGTCGGTGCTGTGCCACAGGTGATGACTGGCGTCTTTATCGGAATAAATGGTCAATGCGCTCATGAAGGGATCTGCTCCGGATTAATCTCGTCAAACTGATGGATCTGATGGTGATGGCTTGCGCCGTCATCTTCACCGCGTATCAGTTGCAGGGTGCGAAAACCCGCCTGTTCAGCCGCGTCCAGCTCCTGATGAATATCTGACAGGAACAGGATCTGCGACGGGGCGATGCCCGTTTGCGCCGCAATATTTTGATAAGACTGCACCTCACGCTTGGCACCGATGCGGGTATCAAAATAGCCGCTGAACAGATGAGTAATATCACCTTCGTCGCTGTAGCCAAATAACAGTTTCTGCGCGGCGACGGAGCCAGAGGAATAAACATAGAGATCAATCCCTTGTGCCTTCCATTTTTCCAGCGCGGGCAGTACATCAGGGTAGAGATGGCCGGTAAAGTCACCGTTGATGTAACCGTCCTGCCAGATGATGCCTTGCAGGGCTTTGAGCGCCGTCGATTTGCGGTCTTCATCCATAAAGGTAAACAGCACGTTGATGAGAACGCTGACGCTGGCATGCGGAGTGCTGATTTCATCGCGCAGGTTGTCCAGAATCGATTTGACCGGCTCGGCGTACTGCTGCGCGGTCACAAAGGCCGCCAGCCGCTCACGCGCGTAGGGGAACAAAACATCATGGACAAAACGGATATCGCTGGTGGTCCCTTCAATATCCGTCACAATCGCGCGAATCATACTCTCTCCCATTGTCGTAAACGCATTTCGCATTCAAATAAGAATTCTAAACCTTCCAGATGACGGCGGGCTTCGGCCACGTCGCGTCCCCAGCAGGTTAAGCCATGACCGCGCAGAAGAAAACCATAATTAAGCGGGCGTTCCTGCGCGTAATGGGCGATGCGAGAGGCGAGGGCGTCGATGTCCTGGTCATTATCAAACACCGGGATGGCCACCGTATCCCGATGCGTGGTCTGCCCGGTAAGGGATTTTTGCATCTCGAAGCCGGAGATCTTCAGCTCGGTCTCGTTGACCAGCCGCGACAGCACCGTGGCATTGACGGTGTGAACGTGCAGGACGGCGTTAGCCTCCGGGAACAGGCGATAGATGAGGGTATGCAGCCCGGTCTCTGCCGACGGTTTACGGCCAGAAGGCGCACGGTTGGTGGCGATTTCAACCTGTAGAAAATCGGCGGTGGTCAGGCTGCCTTTGTCTTTTCCGGATTCGCTCAGCCAGCACAGATGTTCATCCTGACGCACGGACATATTGCCGCCGGTAGCGGGCGCCCAGCCTTTAGCGCCAATCCAGCGGCAGGCCTCGACCAGGTGTGTGAGTTGCAGGTTGTCTGTCATTTCCTTTTACCCTCTCGGTCAGGAATATTTATATCATTTAGACGTCTAAGCGTCTTGATTGCCAGAGACTAACATCGTGTTATAGTGTCAGCAACATAAGTATTACAGGCAGGCATACTACAATGAGCAATAACCCGTTGATCCCGCAGAGTAAACTTCCGAATCTCGGCACGACGATTTTTACGCAGATGAGCGCCCTGGCGCAGCAGCACAACGCCATTAACCTCTCACAAGGTTTCCCGGATTTTGACGGGCCGAAATATTTGCAGGAGCGTCTGGCGTACCACGTTGCGCAGGGAGCCAACCAGTATGCGCCGATGACCGGCGTGCAGGCGTTGCGTGAAGCCATTGCGGATAAAACGGCGGAGTTATACGGCCATAAGCCTGACGCGAACAGCGATATCACGGTAACCGCAGGGGCGACCGAAGCGCTGTATGCGGCGATAACCGCCCTGGTGCGTACGGGCGATGAGGTGATTTGTTTTGACCCGAGCTACGATAGCTACGCCCCGGCGATTGAACTGGCCGGTGGCGTGGTGAAACGCGTGGCGCTCCAGCCGCCGCATTTTCGTCCGGACTGGCAGGCGTTTGCCGCGCTGCTGAGCGATAAAACCCGGCTGGTGATCCTGAATACGCCACACAACCCATCGGCGACGGTGTGGCAGAAAAGCGATTTTGCCGCCCTGTGGCAGGCCATCGCCGAACGTGAAATCTATGTTCTGAGCGACGAGGTGTATGAGCACATCTGCTTTGCCGAAGAGGGTCATGCCAGCGTGCTGGCGCATCCGCAGCTTCGCGAGCGCGCAATCGCGGTATCATCATTTGGGAAAACCTACCATATGACCGGCTGGAAGGTAGGGTACTGCGTGGCGCCCGCCGCCATCAGCGCTGAGCTGCGTAAAGTGCACCAGTATTTGACGTTTGCCGTAAACACACCCGCCCAGCTGGCGCTGGCGGATATGCTGCGCGCTGAACCTGAACATTACCGGGACCTGCCAGCTTTTTACCGTGCGCGGCGGGATCGGTTTGTGACTGCCTTGAGCGAGAGTCGGCTGGAGATCCTGCCATGCGAAGGCACCTACTTCCTGCTGGCGGACTACAGCGCGATTTCCGATCTGGATGATGTCAGTTTTTGCCAGTGGCTGACGAAAGAGGTGGGCGTGGCGGCCATTCCGCTGTCGGTGTTCTGCGCCGATCCCTTCCCGCATAAACTGATTCGTCTTTGCTTTGCGAAGCAGGAGTCGACGCTGCTGGCAGCGGCTGCGCGCTTAAATTCGCTCTGACTATTCAACCGTCCAGGCTTCTGAAAAACGACGGTCCGCGAAGAGTTCCAGCAGACCGTTGATTTGCTTCAGTCGCAGCACTTCATCGCTGTCCATACCCAACTCCAGGCCAATTTTCTGCTCACTCCAGCCCATAAGCACCAGTTCTCGCACGATTTCTGACATGGCATTGATCTGGTGGCGTCCACGCGCGCGGTTGTGACGAATGGTTGTAGCCATGCGATCGAACTTTTCCTGGCGTGCTTTACGCAGGCAGGTAACAGGGAGGTAACCTTTAAGTTGACGCTTCAGAATAGCCCGATGACTGCCAAGCTCATGGCGATGGAATCCATCGACAATTTCATAGCTCTCAGGCGCATTTTCCGTCACAACGATAGGTTGTGTGAATCCATCCAGCTCCAGTGATTTGCTGAGCAACCGCTTCTCCGCCGGAGCGACATTATTTGGGTTGTAGTCATTGGCGGTGATGTCAGTCTGTTTTATCCACAATACGCAGTCGACGGGTTGATTATGAAAAGGGCTGATTTCGTGTAATGCCTGGCGAAAGGCATTAATAGCGCCGATTTTCTCTTCTTCAGAAAGGGCCTGCAGGTACGTCTGCATTTCTCTGATTATTTGCTGCTGCATAAAATCCCCCATTCCTTGCGTTTGGCTTTCACTCTTTCGCTGTAGCGTTGATAGTGTTTAGGTTTGTTTGGACTAAATGAGAGAGCCCGGCACCAGTAGTCATTGTTGAGTAAAACCTTGCAAATGCGTCGCCAGGAAGGGATATCTTTTGCGCCAATGTCACCCTCCTGCGTATCGGGAATATCCTCCAGGCCTCGCTTTTGATACCAGTGGAGATAAATTGCGATTTTATTTCGGTAATGTTCCGCCGTATTTTGCGGCATGCTGTCGAGTAGCAGCATGGCGTATTCGCGCCAGCCGAGATGGTCAGGTTTCAGGATCTTCCGGTGGCCATAAAAATGGTTATCGTGCCCGGCATAAATACCTCCACTTCGCACGCCGCAGGCGCGTTCACACATAGCCGCCCAGCGTTCGGGTTCAATGACATGATAGAGCCATAAGCCCTGACGCTGTTCCGGACCAAACGGTTCGCAGATGCGCATATAACGCGGCGGCACCCCCGCCTTGTACATCAGGTCGTATAACGGGTTATAGCAACATTTTGATTTCGCGAACCACGTCCAGATGTCGGCGGTTTTCCAGTCGTACAGTGGGTAGATATACCAGGCGTGCCCACCCGGGGCGACGGTCGTCCAGGGTTTATCGTCAGAAAAGCGCTGCTTACGCGCCGACGCGATAGCCAGAAAGCGGTTGTAAGATTCATCGGCGCGGATCCCCACCATGACTGCGGCAGGACGTCTTTGCGCATACCATTCGGCAAACTCGCGCACGAAGGCTTCAAACGTCATTCCCTGCTGATAAAAATCGAAATAGTGATAATCGGTAATGGCATCTTCTGGTGGCTGGCGAACCCAGTTTGTTCCGGGTTCCCAGCACTGCCATTCAGGTTGAAACTGTGACAGGGCGTTCTGGGTCGTGAGCGGAAGCGCTACCCACCAGAACTGGTGGATAACATCCCGATAGAGCGTTTTCATAGCGTCAACATGCTGAATGGTCGACGAGAATTGCGCTTCCCAGTCCAGAAAGATGACGTCTATTTTTCGCTTTAATTGCCGTGCTTTCTGGGCAACAAGATGCAGCATCACGGTAGAATCTTTTCCACCGGAAAAGGAAACGCATACCCTGGGGAAATTGTTAAGCGTCCAGTGTATGCGTTCCGCAGAAGCGTCTAAAACATTTTCCTGTAAAGGGATTTTATAGTTCGACATGATTAATCGCGTCCTGCGTGTTAAATGTCTTGGTAAAATCAAAACGATATTATGGAATTATTTACCCTTAATTTCACGGAGTCATTTTTTTCGGTTCGCTTTAATTATATTCACCATGCAAATGTATTTTACGCAGACGGCGGAGAAACGCAGAGCTTATGCATTTTTTCAATGAATGTTGAAAAAACAGAGCTATTCAGTGATGAACGGCCGTAGAGCATATAGATCTTTAATTCAGGCAGCGCAAACGGTGGCTCAAGCCTTTTTAATTTCAAAGATTCTTTAAATGTTTCATAGATCGACACGGGGATATAGCCTAACAAATCAGATGAACTGACCATAGAGATGAGAGAGCTAAGGGAGTCGGTGCGAAAAGCAATATTTCTTTCCGGAAAAGCGTCATTGGCCCGACTCTGGAACTCTTTTACACCCGGATGAGCACTCTGGTAAAAAGTGAATTTCTCCTGGTATAGCGCGTCCACCGTGGCTGTGTCAGCGAGCCTTGGGTGGTCTGCTCTACAGATTAAGGCTATCGGCACCGTAGTGAAGTGGGTGCAGACCACAGAGCGATTGTGGATAGGTGCGATAGAGAAGATGAGATCGGCTTTACGATAGGCCAACAAATCTTCCGCTGATTCGGAGGAAATAAGCATATCTCTTTGTTCTATCTCATAATTTTCCTCAGATATTAAAAGCTTCAACGGTTCCAGCATCGAACCAGGAGACACCATTTGAGTGCAATAGATAACGAACTTTTTCTTGATGTCCGAGTGATGCATCATGTTGATCGTCTGCTCAAGCTGATTGAGATTTTTTTCCAGATGATGATGCAAGTTGGTACCTACCGTGGTGGGAGTAATTCCCTTCCCTGAACGGATAAACAGGGGGTCATCAAGCTGACCGCGCAGGCGTTGCAGCGACTGGCTGACGGCGGATGGTGTGATATAAAGCGTCTCGGCAGCCCTACTGATACTGAGATGTTGGTAAATGCATTCGAAGATAACTAACAGATTGAGATCGAATTTTTTTAGGTCGTAGAGGTTTGCCATGTTTCGTCCTGAGTGAGTTGAGTTTGCTGTCGTTATCACACCATGGAGTACGACAGAGTGTAGTTACCCTTTACAATCCGTGTGAATAACTCGCTTAATTTAAAATTTAAGTGATCTTAATATATCACGGCTTTGGATTATTGAAACATATCTTCAAGAGTTATTAAGATAATTTTATCTTTAAAGTGTGATTGAATTATTTGAATGACAAATGGCGTTTATATATAGCGTGAAACCCATAATGAAATTAAATTTATAATGTTTCAATGACCTGTTCGAATCTGCCTATCACAGCCATAGGCAGGACTATCCCTCTTATGCATTGCTCATTGCGCGCAGGGGTGCTGTAATCAAACCGCTGTTACGGCCTTGATACAAGGTATGTAGAGCGCAACGCAACGCCAGCTTCGGCTGGCACTGAATGTACCTGCGGGGAATTCAGGTATCAGGGCCGCCCGTTGAGGCGGCCTTTTTACTTTCAGGCTTTCCTGTAAAAGGTTCACCTTGCTGTCTTGTTGCTGTTGTAAGGTTTGGCTGATTGATTTGATAAAGCATACGCATTAGCCCCGATGAACAAAGTTGGTTACCTTACACCTCAACGAAAACACGGAGGAAGTACAGATGTCCTTGATTAACACCAAAATTAAACCTTTCAAAAACCAGGCGTTCAAAAACGGTGAGTTCATCGAAGTTACTGAGAAAGATACCGAAGGCCGCTGGAGCGTGTTCTTCTTCTATCCGGCTGACTTCACCTTCGTTTGCCCGACCGAACTGGGCGACGTTGCAGACCACTACGAAGAACTGCAAAAGCTGGGCGTAGACGTTTACTCTGTTTCTACCGATACCCACTTCACCCACAAAGCGTGGCACAGCAGCTCTGAAACTATCGCGAAAATCAAATACGCGATGATCGGCGACCCGACTGGCGCCCTGACCCGTAACTTCGACAACATGCGTGAAGATGAAGGCCTGGCTGACCGTGCGACCTTCGTTGTTGACCCGCAGGGCATTATCCAGGCTATCGAAGTTACCGCTGAAGGTATCGGCCGTGATGCATCTGACCTGCTGCGCAAAGTGAAGGCGGCTCAGTACGTTGCTTCTCACCCAGGCGAAGTGTGCCCGGCGAAATGGAAAGAAGGCGAAGCGACGCTGGCGCCATCTCTGGACCTGGTCGGCAAGATCTAAGTCTGTAAAGCCTGGCGGCGCTACGCTTGCACAGGCCTACAGTATCGTAGGCCGGGTAAACGAAGTGCCACCCGGCAATCAATGGGCGCTCCCCGCGCCCATTTCATTCCAGCACCATGATGCAAGTTGCATTCAGGCAGCCCGTATAAGGCGGCTTGCATGATGACGTTTTAAGAGAGGGAAGAATAATGCTCGACACTAACATGAAAACCCAGCTCAAGGCCTACCTTGAGAAACTGACCAAACCTGTTGAGCTGATTGCCACGCTGGACGACAGCGCGAAATCGGCAGAAATCAAAGCGCTGCTGACAGAGATTGCTGAGCTGTCGCCGAAAGTGACCTTCAAAGAAGACAACACGCTGGCAGTCCGTAAGCCTTCTTTCCTGATCGCCAACCCAGGGTCTGACCAGGGACCGCGTTTCGCGGGTTCTCCGCTGGGGCACGAATTTACGTCCCTGGTGCTGGCGCTGCTGTGGACCGGTGGTCATCCGTCAAAAGAAGCGCAGGCGCTGCTGGAGCAGATCCGCGATATCGACGGTGATTTTGAGTTTGAAACCTATTACTCGCTCTCCTGCCACAACTGCCCAGACGTGGTGCAGGCGCTGAACCTGATGTCAGTGCTCAACCCACGCATTAAGCACACGGCGATTGACGGCGGTACGTTCCAGAACGAAATCACCGAGCGCAACGTGATGGGCGTTCCGGCGGTTTACCTGAATGGTCAGGAGTTCGGCCAGGGGCGTATGACGCTGACCGAAATCGTCGCCAAAGTGGATACCGGCGCAGAAAAACGTGCGGCGGAAGAGTTGAACCAACGTGATGCGTACGACGTGCTGATTGTTGGCTCCGGCCCGGCGGGCGCGGCGGCAGCGGTTTACTCCGCACGTAAGGGGATCCGTACCGGTCTGATGGGCGAGCGTTTCGGTGGTCAGGTTCTGGATACCGTAGACATTGAAAACTACATTTCCGTGCCGAAAACCGAAGGCCAGAAGCTGGCCGGGGCGTTGAAAGCGCACGTCAGCGACTACGACGTGGATGTCATTGACAGCCAGAGCGCCAGCAAACTGGTTCCGGCCGCGGTCGAGGGTGGTTTGCACCAGATTGAAACGGCGTCCGGCGCGGTGCTGAAGGCGCGCAGCGTGATCATTGCCACTGGCGCGAAATGGCGCAACATGAACGTGCCGGGCGAAGATCAGTATCGCACCAAAGGCGTGACCTATTGCCCGCACTGTGACGGCCCGCTGTTCAAAGGTAAACGCGTAGCGGTGATCGGCGGCGGTAACTCCGGTGTGGAAGCGGCTATCGATCTGGCGGGAATTGTTGAACACGTTACCCTGCTGGAGTTCGCCCCTGAGATGAAAGCGGACCAGGTGCTGCAGGATAAAGTGCGTAGCCTGAATAACGTCGACATTGTGCTCAATGCCCAGACGACAGAAGTGAAAGGCGACGGCAGCAAAGTGACCGGTCTGGAATACCGTGACCGCGTGAGTGGCGATATCCACAGCGTAGCGCTGGCGGGGATCTTCGTTCAGATTGGCCTGCTGCCAAACACCACCTGGCTGGAAGGCGCAATCGAGCGCAACCGCATGGGCGAGATCATCATCGATGCGAAATGCGAAACCAGCGTGAAGGGCGTATTTGCGGCAGGCGACTGCACCACCGTGCCGTACAAGCAGATCATCATCGCCACTGGCGAAGGGGCGAAAGCCTCGCTGAGCTCGTTTGATTACTTGATCCGCACCAAAACTGCATAATAAAAGAAAGCAAGACGACACCTGCAATACAAGAGGCCACCAAAAGGTGGCCTCTTTTTTTATCTGACGACCATCACCGGAATGTGGGTGTGGCGGATCACGCTGGAGGCGTTCGACCCCAGCAGGTGCGTGGTAATAGACGGGTTGCGCGAACCAATCACCACCACGTCTGCGTTCAGCTCCGCGGCCAGTTCATTAACGGCGTCACGCACGCTACCGAACCGGACGTGGGTTTTTATGCGGGAAGGATCGATGCTGAAGTGCCCGACCATGGTTTGCAGGCGCGTCTCGGCTTCATGCTGTAAATGCTCTTCAAAACGACGCACATCAGCAGCGAAACGATGCAGGCTCAGGCTGGCAGAGCCCGGTAAAACATGCAGAAGATGAATAACTCCGTCCTGCTGCGCGAGAAATTCCGCATGACGTACAGCTTTATCACTCAGTTCCATTTCGAAAACATCAACCGGCATAATGATTGTTTGATACATACCCGTTTCTCCTTGTTTATAAACGCTGCAATCATTCAACCACAAAATATAAATGGTTTCTGTAATCCCGACAGCACTTTTATCTCGCTAGGATAAATCTCAAAACAGCCGGATTCCGGGGCATATCCCGAGAGGTAGCTACCCTTTTATAAGCTTACCCACACCCTTTCGGAGGTTGCATGAAAGCTCTCACCTATCACGGTCCACATCATGTTCGGGTCGATAATGTCCCCGATCCGGGCATCGAACAGCCTGACGATATCATCCTGCGCGTAACGGCGACGGCGATCTGTGGTTCTGATTTGCATCTTTATCGCGGAAAAATTCCCAAGGTCCAGCACGGCGATATCTTTGGTCATGAATTTATGGGCGAGGTGGTGGAGTGCGGGAGCGAAGTGAAGAACGTGCAGAAAGGTGACCGGGTGGTGATCCCGTTTGTGATTGCCTGCGGTGACTGTTTCTTTTGCCAGATGCAACAGTACGCGGCCTGCGAAAACACGAACCGCGGGCAGGGCGCGGCGCTGAACAAAAAGCAAATTCCCGCCCCTGCCGCGCTGTTTGGCTACAGCCATCTTTACGGCGGCGTGCCGGGCGGACAGGCGGAGTATGTGCGCGTGCCGAAAGGCAACGTGGGGCCGTTTAAAGTGCCTCAGCTGCTGTCAGACGACAAAGCGCTTTTCCTGTCAGATATTCTGCCTACCGCCTGGCAGGCGGCGAAAAATGCGCAGATCCAGAAAGGCTCCAGCGTCGCCGTATTCGGGGCCGGGCCGGTGGGGTTACTGACCATTGCCTGCGCGCGGCTTCTCGGCGCAGAGCAGATTTTTGTGGTTGACCATCATCCCTATCGACTGCGGTTTGCCCAGGAGCGCTACGGCGCGATCCCGATTAACTTTGATGACGATAACGACGCGGCGGAAAAAATCATTGAGCAAACGGCCGGGCAGCGCGGGGTGGATGCGGTGATTGATGCCGTCGGGTTTGAGGCCAAAGGCAGCACGACGGAAACGATCCTCAGTAACCTGAAAATTGAAGGCAGCAGCGGCAAAGCCCTGCGCCAGTGCATTGCTGCGGTGCGACGCGGCGGCGTGGTCAGCGTGCCGGGCGTGTACGCCGGTTTCATCCATGGCTTCCTGTTTGGCGATGCCTTCGATAAAGGGCTGAGCTTTAAGATGGGGCAGACGCACGTCCACGCCTGGCTGGGAGAGCTGCTGCCGCTTATCGAAAAAGGGTTGCTTACACCGGAAGATATTGTGACCCACTATCTTCCGCTGGCTGATGCGGAGCGCGCCTATAAGATCTTCGAAAAACGGGAGGAGGAGTGCCGCAAGGTGATCCTGGTGCCTGGCGCAGACACCCCGGAGGCTGCGCAGCAGAAAGTGAAGGGACTGGTGAATGCCTTCCCCGGCGGCGTTGTGTGAGGTTTCGTCCCCACGGCACTACGACAGAGTAAACATGGATTAAGCGGTTTTTGTCCGATATAACACAATCGGGTGAATTTGCGGAAAGAGGATGCAGGTGCATCCTCTGTGCAAAGCGGGGTCGCTTGTTCAGAAGGGATTAACGCAGGTAATCGCCAGCGGCTTCGGGCTGGTAGAGCAGCTCAAGCACTTCCAGATGGGCTGAGGCGCCGCCCGGGAGTTCCCAGTGGATAGTATCGCCCGTGCGCAGTCCAAGCAGCGCCGCGCCCACGGGTGCCAGCACCGAAAGCTGCATGCTGCTGTCGGTCATCTGCGCCGGATAGACCAGCGTACGGGTGAGTTCCTCCCCGGTGGTCAGGTTGCGGAACTTCACCTGGCTGTTCATGGTGACCACATCATGCGGCATGGTCTCAGGCGTACACATCTGCGCCCGGTCTAGCTCTTCGTTCAGCGCATCGGCAACCGGCAGCGAGGCGAATTCTGGTTTCTCCAACAGTCGGTCAATACGTTCTGCGTCGAGTTCATTGATGATAATCGTAGGTCTGGACATTTTTACTCCATGTCGTTAATGCTGCGTGTAACGCAGAAACCAATCCAAAAGAAAACCCTCGCCGTCTGGCAGCGAGGGTTTAACTTATCTGATGATACTGTCTGAAACCCTAAGTTTGAAGTGATGAAGGTCACATTCGTGCGCCATATGAATTTTTGGCAATAAACCCGGCATCCCGATTCACGCTGAACGGAAATTTCGTTACGCTGGTAAAACTTAAACCGGGCAATGCGCGTTGCAGCCCCAGCGTAGAGAGAGCGATATGTACTTTTACCAACCGTCTCAGGGGCACGGTCTGCCGCACGACCCGCTGAACGCCATTATCGGTCCACGTCCGATTGGCTGGATTTCATCCTGTGATAAGGCCGGTCAACTGAACCTTGCCCCGTACAGCTTCTTTAACTGCTTTAACTATCGCCCACCGATCATTGGTTTTTCCAGCAACGGCTGGAAGGATAGCGTGCGGAATATTACCGAAACGGAAGAGTTTGTCTGGAACCTCGCAACGCGCGATCTGGCTGAGGCGATGAATGAAACCTCCGCCACACTCCCTCATGGCGAGGATGAATTTACCTTTGCCGGCCTGACGCCCGTAGCCAGCCAGCTTGTGCGCTCGCCGCGCGTGGCGGAAAGCCCGGTGAATTTCGAGTGTCGATTGTCACAGTGCATTCAGTTGACCGGCGCGGATGGGACACCGATTGATACCTGGCTGGTGCTCGGCGAAGTGGTGGGCGTCCATATCGCTGAGAGTTTGCTGGAAGAGGGGATTTACCAGACCGCGAAAGCGCAGCCCATTCTGCGTGCGGGTGGACCGTCCGCCTACTACGGCATCAGCGACAGCCATCGCTTCGATCTGGTACGCCCGGATGCGCGCAGGAACAATCAGTAACCAGCTTTATCGATAACAAACTGTTTGCCGCAGTTGCCTGGATGCGGCTGTGGCGCAAAGGTGCTGGCTGAGAGCGAGTTGTTAATGGTGCTGGATTTTAGCGAGATCTGCATCTCGGTCAGATAAGCCGGATTGCCATGGCAGGTAAGCTTGAACGCTTTTACGTTCTGTTTCCCCCAGCTTTTGGCCACGGCTACATCAAAGTCGCTACGACGGACGGTTTTGCCATAGTTTTCCGCCAGAAATTTCCCAACCGCACTATTTTTCACTTCCTGGTTCATGCGCACCATGGTGCCGAAGTAAGCGTCGGGATCAAAACCAAAGCAGACGCCGTGTTTCGCGTATTCATAACGTTCAAGGCAGGAGTTGCCGCCCGCGCCGGGCATCACGCTGTTCAGCTTCGCCGCGCCCGTTAGCGATAGTCCGGTCTCTGCGGCGTCACATTTGCGGCTGGCTTTTGCTTCCGGCATATTCGGAACCGGACGAGTGGCACAGCCGAAGCGCATCCAGCGGCGTTCATCCACTCCGCGAGCGGCAATAGATTTCGGCAGCGCTGGCCATAAGCCGTGGACGGTCAGAAAATCGGTTTTGTTGCTGCTCTCTTTTTGCAGGCGACACTCTTCCGGTTCGTCACGGTTACGTTCGACCATACTCTGGCAAAATCCCGTTTGCCAGGAAAGAGCCAGAACGTAGCGATCGAAATCGCCGTACTGGGTTGGCTTAAGCGGATCTGCCTGAATTGAGAAGACACAGAGTGCAAGCGCTACTGCGCCAGACGGGATAACGATATCCTTCCTGAACATTTGCTTTCCTGATTGGTTGGGCGCGATTAATTTCTGAGGGTTATTAAAGCACAAAAAGCGCCCGCAGGCGCTTTTTGGAAAGCAGGAATTTCGCTTAGGCAGCGCCGGGAACCAGCACTTCGGTGGCGATAATAACGATAATCAGGCCAACCAGCACCGGCACTGACGTGCGTTTTACCACTTCAAACGGAGAGATTTTTGCCATCCCTGCAACCGCAACCACCACGCCCGATACCGGAGAAATGGTACGACCCAGGTTGGAGGCCTGGAGCATCGGAATGGACAGGTAAGCCGGGTTGATGCCGGAGGAGTGTGCCAGCTTAGGGATCATCTCAACAAACGCATAGAACGGCGCGTTACCGGAGCCGGTAGTCATCGCCGCCAGCATGGTCAGTACCACCAGCACCAGCATCAGGATAATGCTGGCCGAGCCGAACGAGGTGGCGATAGAGATCAGGCTCTGGATAAAGCCGATTGTGCTCAGCCCCTGAGCAAACACCCCTGCGGCAACCAGCAGCATCACCACGCCCGCGAAGGCATCCGCCATGCCGCGGAAGGCGACTTCAAGACCCGTGAACACCTTCTGGGTATTAAAGCCACGAACAAATTCCAGGATGGCCGCCAGCAGCATACAGATCACCAGGATAGTGATGATGTGCAGCTGAGGGCCCCATTTGCCGTCAAAAATAAGCACGCCAATAATCGGCGTGAAGGGCAGGATGGAATAAAACGCCGGGGCGGTAGTGGTGATTTCACTGACGTCCATCATCTCATGGCTGACGTTCTCTTTCTTATCGAGGTAGCGTTGCCAGAAGAAATGCGCCACGCCCATGCCGAGAATAGCGGTGATGGAGATTGGCAGTGTAGTTTTGAAGGCGAAGTCAATCAGCGACATTTCCGCGGCTTTCGCGGCCAGCACCACGTCACCGGAAGTAGGGGAGAGAATAATCGCCGCCGGAGAGGCGCAAATAGCCGCCGCTGCGCCACGGCTGATCCCGACGTTAACCATTACCGGGAATAACGTCGCCATTAACAGCACGCCAAGGCCTGTTGCTGAGGAAACGGCTAATGACATCAGACAGGCCAGGAAATAAGCCGCGACCATCAGCAGATAGGGGGAGTTAATATATTGCAGCGGCTTAGAAGCCAGCTTCACCACCATATCATTCGCGCCGATATGGGTCATATAGGCAGCAAATCCGCAGAGCATCATGATCATCATGCCCAGGTCGCCGCCGCGGCTCATCAGCAGAATTTTTATATATTCCACAATATCGGTAGCGGTATATCCGGTGCTGGCTTCGCTGGCGGGTAAAACCTGATGACCCATTAGCGCGCTAATGATCAGCAGCGTCAGGCCGCCGACAAATAGCACACCGGTGGCTGAGTAACCTTTAATGATGTAGCGTGCTACACCGACAATGACCACGACTCCAATGAGGAGTTCGAGAAAAGTAAGCATGATTTCCCCTGTATCCTTGCTGCCCGAGAGACAAATAATCAATAAAAAAGAAGCCTGAAATGTGCCGAATAAATGGCCAGTCCTTGCTGATTAAAATCAAGAAAGAGACTACTAAAGGCAATGATGACGATATTTTTGCTAACCCTGCGTCATTTATATTAAGACGTTATTGACCTGATGAATAGATATTATATGTCATTAAGTTGATGGTGAAGTGTTAAGGTTTTGAGTATTACTTGCCGACAATCGATTTAAAAACGTAAATCTCTTTAAAACTACTTCTCTTTCATTCTTTTGCCTGCTTATACTCGGTTCACTTTTACCCTATCCGACGATCTGAATATGCACGCCAGCTGGACGTATCGCCTGCGCTTTATCAAAAAACATCTGCTGATGTTTTTGCTGGCGTTTGGCTGGCTGTTAATCCAGAGTCAGGTGGCCGTCGCCTCCCATCAATGTTCAATGGATTTGCGCGGTGAGGTGGCCACCATCCAGCATATGGATATGATGGCGGAACCGGGGCCGCATTATGCTGCCGGTGCTTCACCGCTGTGTGAAAAACATTGTGTGCCGGATCAGGTACAAAAAGAACCTGCCCAGCCGCATCTGGTGGCGCTGCCTGCCGCCATGACGCTGACCTTAACGACGCCAGAGTGTTCATCTGCAAGCCATTCTGCGTGGTCTGTTACCCCTCCTGCTGTGGGGCCGCCGGCAACGATCCGCTATTGCCGGTTTCGGGAGTAAAAACCTGTTAATTCGTTGATTTTATTTACTTAACGTTTAACAGGAGTTTTATCATGCGTACCCTATTCCTTTCCGCGCTGGTTGGCGCGTCCATCTCTTTCGCTTCTTATACCGTTCAGGCAAACCAGACCTGGCAGGGCCGCGGCGTGGTTCAGTCGATCTCTGACAATGCCGTCATGCTCCGTCACGAGGCCATACCGGAACTAAAATGGCCAGCGATGACCATGCCGTTTACTTTATCTGCCGGCACCACGCTGAATGGCGCCAAACCGGGGGATGAGGTGACCTTCACGCTTGAGCGTGCGGGTGACGGTTTCCAGATTATCTCGCTGACGCCAGCGCGCTAAGCGAGGTCACCATGAAACAACACACACTGAGTCTGTGGCTCGGTGGGGTGTTGTTCGGCCTGTTAACCTCCGCCGCGCAGGCGGAGCCGTGGACGCTCGAACACACCCTGACCGAAGCCCAGCGCTACTCGGCAGAACTCTCCGCCAGCCGTAACGAAGCGCAGGCCCTGGATGCGATGGCGGATTCCGCCACGCAATTACCTGATCCAAAACTGAAATTCGGTATTGAAAACGTGCCGGTACAGGGCAGCAACGATCGGCGGCTTACGCGCGAAGGGATGACCATGCAGAAGGTTGGCATCATGCAAAGCTACGTCAGCTCAGAGAAGCGGGAACGTAAAGCACAGACTTTTCAGGCGCAGGCGCGAAGCGTGCTGGCAAAATCCGAGGCCGTACGTGCCGCGCTTCAGCGTGATACCGCCCAGGCCTGGCTGGATCTGGCGCTGGCACAGCAGGCGCTGAAAACGGCCAGAACGCTGGTCCGTGAAACGGAACGCCAGCGGGGCGTGCAGAAGGCGAGCGTCGGGGCGGGAGGCGCAACGCCGGACAGCGTACTGGCCCTGCAAATGATCCTCAGCGCCATGCGCGACAAAGAGACGCTGGCGCAGCGGGATGTGCAGCTGGCGCAAAGCCGTCTGCTGGAGCTAACAGGGCACGCTATTACGGCGGTTCGCGGTCCGCTGCCGCGCTATCAGCGCCTTCCTGCCGATGAAAAAACGTTGCAGGAGGGGATTGCCAGACACCCGGAAGTGGAGGCCGCGCGACGTGAAGCAGAGACCGCGAAAGCGCGTTCAGCGCAATCTGCCGTGGCAGCGATACCCGATGTGGATGTGGAGGTCTATTACGCCCACCGCGCCGAAGGCTATGACGATATGGCTGGCGTGATGTTCAGCGTGGATCTGCCTTTGTTCCAGTCAAAACGTCAGGACAAGGATTACGCCGCCGATGTTTCCCGCTCAATGCAGGCGGTGGATCAACTGACGCTGCTCAAACGCGAACACATTGCCCAGGTGCAAACGCTGGTGGCGCAGTATCAGGCTGCGCAAACGGTGTGGCAGCGTCAGCGGGATGAGGTACTACCGTTGCAGCGACAACGGCTGGCGGTGCTGACGGCGCAATATCGTTCTGGACAGTCGGCGCTTCCGGCCCTGCTGGAGGCGCGTCGTGGCGTACTGGATACGGAACTGGCGGTGAACCAGGCGGAGCGCGAAATGGCGCGAACCTGGGCTGCCGTGAACTGGCTGATCCCGCAGGAGCTGGCGCAATGAAAAAAACAACGTTAATGGCGATTGCCATCGCGATAGCTGTCGCTGGCGGCTATTTTGTCGGACAGAAGCAGACGCATCAGCCGGATGCGGCTTCACAACCATCTGAACGCAAGGTGCTTTACTGGTACGACCCCATGGTGCCCGGTCAGCGCTTCGATAAGCCGGGTAAATCCCCCTTTATGGATATGGATCTGGTCCCACGCTACGCCGATGAAGCGCAGGCGGCGTCAGGCGTGGCCATCAGCACTCAACAGCAGCAAAACCTGGGGATGAAAACCGCCAACGTTGAGATGCGCCAGCTGGTTTCGCCGTTCTCGGCCTTTGCCACGGTTGCAACGGATGAACGTAACGTCTCGGTGTTGTCAGCCCCGGCCAATGGCGTGGTGTCAAAATTGTTTGTTAATGCGCCGCAGCAGCAGGTAAAAGCCGGAGAGGCGCTGGCGCAACTGTGGATCCCGCAGTGGACCGCCGCCCAGCAGGAGTATCTCGCGGTTCGTCAGCTTGGCGATGCCGCATTGACCCGCGCCGCTCGCGAGCGGCTGGCGTTGCAGTTTATGCCAGAAGAGGTCATTCGTTTGCTGGAGCGTAGCGGTAAGCCGCAGACCACGCTCATTCTGCGCACCGACCGGGCGGGCTATGTGGTGAAGCTGGACGTGCGGGAAGGGGCGCAAATCACCGCAACGGCGCCGCTGTTTGAGATCGCCAGCCTCGATCCGGTCTGGCTGGTGGTCGACTACCCGCAAACGCAGGCGCAGTCTCTGGCGGTGGGCAGCAAGGTGGTAGCAACCTCAGAAAGCTGGCCGGGGGAGCAGTTCCACGGCACGGTCAGCGAATTGCTGCCGCAGATGGAGGCGGCCACGCGAACCCTGAAAGCCCGTATCGTGCTGGAAAATTCCGCACATAAGCTGAAGCCGGGCATGTACCTCTCCGTCAGCCGTGCGGAAGAGCTGAAAGGCCCGCCGGTGCTGGCGGTGCCGGAAGAAGCGGTGATTAACAGCGGAGAGTCTGCGCGTCTGCTGCTGGCTACCGGGGACGGTTATTTTCAGCCTGTGACGGTGAAAACCGGCCTGACGGCGCAGGGCTGGACGGCGATCCTGTCCGGGGTCAAAGAGGGCGATAAGGTGGTGACGTCCGGGCAATTCCTGATTGATTCCGAAGCCAGCCTGCGTAGCGTGATGCCGGAGGTGACGCCATGATTGCCGCTGTGATTCGCGCCTCGTTGCGTAACCGCCTGCTGGTGATCCTGGCCGCGCTGATGATGGCCAGCTGGGGCTGGTGGGCGGTGCAGCGCGCGCCGCTGGACGCGTTGCCCGATCTGTCTGATGTGCAGGTCATTATCAAAGCGAGTTACCCCGGGAAAGCGCCGCAGGTGATTGAAGATCAGGTGACCTGGCCGCTGACAACCTCCATGTTGTCTGTGCCGGGTGCCAAAACCGTGCGCGGTTTTTCAATGTTTGGTGACGCTTATGTGTATGTGCTGTTTGAGGATGGTACCGATCTTTACTGGGCGCGATCCCGGGTGCTGGAATATTTAAGCCAGGTACAGGCGCAGTTTCCGCCGGGCGTGAAGGTGTCGCTGGGGCCGGATGCGACGGGCGTGGGCTGGATCTACGAATATGCGCTGATCGACCGTAGTGGAAAACACAGCCTGGCAGATCTGCGGGCCCTTCAGGACTGGACGCTTAAGTTCGAGCTTAAGACGGTACCGAATGTATCTGAAGTGGCAAGCATTGGCGGAATGGTGCGTCAGTATCAGATCGTGGCGGACCCGGCGAAAATGCGCGCGCTGAATATTACCCACAGCCAGCTATCCGGCGCGGTGCAGGCCGCCAATAAAGAGAGCGGCGGCGCCCTGCTGGAGATGGGCGAAGCGGAGTATATGGTGCGGACAACGGGCTATTTGCGCTCGCTGGAGGATTTTCGCTATGTGGTGATCGCCACCCGCAATGGCGTACCTGTCCTGCTGAAAGATGTCGCCACCATTGGCATTGGCCCGGAGATCCGCCGGGGCGTGGCGGAGCTTAACGGTGAAGGGGAGGTTGCTGGCGGCGTAATCGTGATGCGCTACGGGCAGAACGCGCTGGAAACCCTTCGCGCGGTAAAAGCGAAACTGAGCGAGCTGCAAAAAACGCTGCCGCAGGGCGTCGAGATTGTTCCGGTCTACGATCGCTCCACGCTGATTGAGGAGTCGGTCAAAACGCTGACGCACAAGCTGCTCGAAGAGTTTGCCGTGGTGGTACTGGTGTGCGCGCTGTTCCTGTTCCACCTGCGTTCCGCGCTGGTGGCGATGGTTTCTCTGCCGCTGGGGATCCTCGGGGCTTTTGTGGTGATGCACTATCAGGGCATTAACGCGAATATGATGTCGCTCGGCGGGATCGCCATTGCCATCGGAGCGATGGTGGATGCGGCAATTGTCATGATTGAAAATATGCACAAGGTGCTGGAGCAGTGGCGGCATGATAATCCGGGCAAGGAGCCTGCGTCGGGAGAGTACTGGCGTCTGGCGGAAAAGGCGGCGGTTGAAGTGGGACCGGCGCTGTTTTGCAGCCTGTTAATCATCACGCTGTCATTTATACCGGTATTTTCGCTGGAAGCGCAGGAGGGGCGAATGTTCTCGCCGCTGGCGTTCACCAAAACCTGGTCGATGGCCGTGGCCGCCGGGCTTGGGATCACTCTGGTGCCGGTGCTAATGGGCTTCTTTATCCGCGGGAAAATCCCGGATGAGAAGGCAAACCCGATAAACCGCCTCCTGATCCGCCTGTATGAGCCGCTGCTTGATAAGGTACTGACCTTCCCGAAAACGACGCTGGCACTGGCATGTCTGCTGCTGATCGCCACGCTCTGGCCGCTGAGCCGCCTGGGCAGTGAGTTTATGCCGCCGCTGGAGGAAGGGGATTTACTCTATATGCCCTCCACGCTGCCGGGGATCTCTGCTCGCGAGGCATCGCGGCTGCTTCAGCTGACGGACCGCTTGATCAAAAGCGTACCGGAGGTGGCGAGCGTGTTTGGCAAAGCTGGTCGGGCGGAGTCGGCAACCGATCCCGCGCCATTAACCATGCTGGAAACAACTATCCACTTTAAGCCCCGCGAGCAGTGGCGGCCTGGAATGACGCCGCAAAAGCTGGTGGAGGAGCTCGATAAAACCGTGTCGCTGCCGGGCATTGCCAATGTGTGGGTGCCCCCTGTCCGTAACCGTCTGGACATGCTGGCAACCGGGATCAAAAGCCCGGTCGGCATTAAGGTGAACGGCAATAATATTGCCGACATTGAGCGCGTGGCCCGGCAGATTGAGCAGGTGGTGAAGGACGTTCCTGGCGTCTCCTCGGCGCTGGCGGAGCGACTGGAAGGCGGGCGCTACGTGGATATTCGTATCGACCGGCAAAAAGCCGCGCGCTACGGCGTTTCCGTCGATGAACTGCAAAGCCTGGTCTCCACGCTGGTCGGGGGCGATAACATTGGTGAGGTGATCCAGGGACGCGAGCGGTACCCCATCAACCTGCGTTATCCCCGCGATTTGCGTGATAACGTCGACACGTTGCGGGTGTTGCCGGTAGTAACCGCCAGCGGTAGCCAGGTGGCGCTGGGGGAACTGGCCGATATCGTCGTGACGGAAGGCCCACCGATGCTAAAAAGTGAAAACGCGCGCCTTTCCAGCTGGATCTACGTGGACTTACGCGGGCGCGATCTGAAGTCCGCCGTAGATGAAATGCAAAAACGGGTGGAGGAGAAGGTGCTATTGCCGCAGGGCGTATCTCTCTCCTGGTCCGGGCAGTTTGAATATCTGGAACGGGCGACCGCGACGCTTAAAATAGTCTTACCTGTCACGCTGATGATTATATTCATCCTTTTATGGTTAACCTTCAGGCGGATATCAAATGTCCTGATAATAATGGGGACATTGCCTTTCGCGCTTATTGGTGGGGTGTGGTTATTATGGCTGCTTGAATATAATTTGTCTGTGGCGGGGGCCGTTGGCTTTATCGCCCTTTCCGGGGTGGCAGCAGAATTCGGCGTAATTATGGTTCTATATTTGAATCATGCGCTTGATAAATATCACAGGCTTGAGCCAGAAGGGGGAAATACGGTGCTATTGCGGGCGATCCACGAAGGTGCCGTGCTGCGCGTGCGTCCGAAGGTGATGACGGTCGCCACTATTATGGCGGGACTGCTGCCCATCATGTGGGGCAATGGGAGTGGCTCGGAGGTGATGCAACGTATTGCTGCACCGATGATTGGTGGCATGGTTACTGCACCGTTATTGTCGATGTTAGTTATTCCCGCACTCTACAAATTGTTACATCAACGTTAAAAATGTCAACTGCATGTGCTTATTCAGGCATGCAGTTTATGTATCGTCAGACTATTCTCAGGAGCGGGATGGTAATTAGGAATAACACCCATGCTGTTAAGCGTTCATTCAAGTATTCTGTGCTAAGGTCTGCACCGAATACTAAATATGGTAATGGCATTGTGATTGTACGAATTAAATTCCCCCTGATTTTATTGTTTATTATTGCGCAGTTATCATTTGCGTCTGCTGTTAATGCACAGAGCAATACAGCGGATAAAAGCTGGTTCACCACCTTCACGGATAACGTTGCGCAAACATGGAACGAACCTGAACATTACGATCTCTATATTCCGGCCATTACGTGGCATGCACGTTTTGCCTACGATAAAGAAAAAACAGACCGTTATAACGAGCGTCCGTGGGGGGCTGGTTTCGGTCAGTCTCGCTGGGATGAAAAAGGTAACTGGCATGGCCTGTACCTGATGGCGTTTAAGGACTCCTACAATAAATGGGAGCCTATTGGTGGCTACGGCTGGGAAAAAACCTGGCGTCCGTTATCAGACGACAACTTCCGTCTTGGGCTGGGCTATACGGCAGGGTTCACGGCGCGTGATAACTGGAAATACATTCCTGTTCCGGTACTGTTGCCGCTTGCCTCCATCGGCTATGGTCCTGCAACGTTTCAGATGACCTACATACCGGGTACGTATAACAACGGTAACGTTTACTTTGCCTGGATGCGGTTTCAGTTTTAACTGAATTTGTCTGGTAAATCGGCCAAAAAACGCACAGACATTGAAATGTAAAGGATAAAAATCGGACAGCGAAAATTAACGCGACTTTTGTCACTTTTTATCAAAGATCCGCTGGACAAAACGCCTCACAATTGTTGTACTGATACCCGACACAGCATTTGTGTCGTTTTTTAATGTAAAGGTAATTTTGATGTCTAAGATTAAAGGTAACGTTAAGTGGTTTAATGAGTCCAAAGGATTCGGTTTCATTACTCCTGAAGATGGCAGCAAAGACGTGTTCGTACACTTCTCTGCAATCCAGTCTAATGGTTTCAAAACTCTGGCTGAAGGTCAGCGCGTAGAGTTCGAAATCACTAACGGTGCCAAAGGCCCTTCTGCTGCTAACGTAATCGCTCTGTAATTCAGACGCGTCAGCAAGAATTTCAAAACCCGCTCAATGAGCGGGTTTTTTTCGGTATGAATCAACCAAAAAGATAGATCTTCAGAAAGCTGGCGACGATCGCGACGCTTAGCAATACCATACCCACGCCTGACAGATTCTCTCTCATGCTATCACCCTCGTTCAATATTGAGCCAAGAATGACAGAGAAAAATTAAGCCAACATTAAGGTTGTCGCGCTTAATGTCCGCTGGCGGAGGAAAATAACCAGAATGCGATCGCAGTCATCGCAAACGAGCCAAGCATGTTAACGGCAATGTTCGTCAGCGCCCAGCCCATCCGGCCTTCCTGAAACAGAAACACCACCTCCGCAGAGAAGGTAGAAAACGTCGTTAAACCGCCGCAGAAACCGGTCGTAATCAATACCTTCCACATAGGGTCGATGTTGGTCATGCGATTAAACCACGCCAGCCCCATCCCGATGATAAATGCCCCGATCAGGTTTGCCGCCAGTGTCCCCATCGGAATGGCCTGATGCAGCGGGTTAAACCGCATGCTTAAGAGCCAGCGCGCAACGCTACCCGTGCCCCCACCAATAAAAACGGCTATAAGTAGTTGTAACACTGTCAATACCTGCTATTTGCTGTGTAAGTGCGTCGAGTGTAACGCTGTTTTTAACCGGGAGACAATTATGTATGTTGCAGTAGGGCAGTTTGCGGTGACGCCGGACTGGAATGAAAACGCGGACAAGTGCATCTCCCTGATGAACCAGGCGAAGCAAAAAGGGGCGGCGCTGCTGGTGCTTCCTGAAGCGTTACTGGCGCGCGATGATGGTGATCCGGACCTGTCGGTAAAGTCTGCGCAAATGCTGGAAGGGGCGTTTCTGAAACGACTGCTGGCCGAAAGCGTCGGTAACGCGCTCACCACCATTTTGACTATCCATGTTCCCTCCACGCCGGGGCGGGCGGTGAACACGCTGGTGGCGATACGTGAAGGCGCTATTGTCGCAAGCTACGCCAAACTTCATCTGTATGATGCGTTCAGCGTCCAGGAGTCGCAACTGGTCGATCCGGGGAGTGTAATTCCGCCGCTGATTGAGGTGGAGGGTTTTAAGGTTGGCCTGATGACCTGCTACGATATCCGTTTTCCGGAGCTGGCGCTGAACCTGGCACTACAGGGGGCCGAGGTGCTGGTTCTGCCCGCCGCGTGGGTCAGAGGACCGCTTAAGGAGCATCACTGGGTAACGCTACTGGCCGCACGCGCGCTGGACACCACCTGCTATGTAGTGGCTGCGGGTGAATGTGGCAATAAAAATATCGGGCAGAGCAGGGTTGTCGATCCGCTGGGAGTGACCGTAGCCGCGGCGGCGGAAGCGCCTGCTTTACTGCTGACGGAGATAACGTCAGCACGAATAACGCTTGCGCGTCAGCAATTACCTGTTCTGCGCAACCGCAGGTTTGCGCCACCGCAATTAATATGATGTTTTTTTCAACAATGCTTGATTCACCTTGTTACAGATTGCTATTGTGTGCGCGCGCCTGATGACCGTTAATACGTTCAGGTTTCTTTGGCGCTGAATGCAGCCTGTTTCATGTAAAGAAGGTATTTATGGGTGAGATTAGTATTACCAAACTGCTGGTGGTTGCCGCACTGGTCGTCCTGCTGTTCGGTACCAAGAAGTTACGCACGCTGGGTGGAGACCTGGGTGCTGCCATTAAAGGCTTTAAGAAAGCAATGAACGATGACGACGCGGCAGCGAAGAAAAGTGCCGAAGATGACATCGCAGCACAGAAGCTTTCACACAAAGAGTAATGGCAATGCTGCAAGGCTTGCATAAAAAAACCGGCTCACGAGGCCGGTTTTTTGTTTTACTGTAAATAAGTTTTACAGCTTTATTTCACTTCTTCGCCCTTCGCCTGCATATCGGCGTGATAAGAGGAGCGAACAAACGGACCGCACGCAGCGTGGGTAAAGCCCATCGCCATCGCTTCGGCTTTCATTTCATCGAACTCATCCGGATTCACGTAACGCTGTACAGGCAGGTGGTGACGGCTTGGCTGTAGATACTGCCCCAGCGTCAGCATGGTGACGCCGTGGCGACGCAGATCGCGCATCACTTCAATGATCTCAGCGTTGGTTTCACCCAGTCCCACCATCAGGCCAGACTTGGTAGGAATATGCGGATGGGCTTCTTTAAAGCGCTCCAGCAGCTTCAGCGACCAGTTGTAATCTGCACCTGGACGCACCTGACGGTAGATACGCGGTACGTTCTCCAGGTTGTGGTTGAACACGTCTGGTGGCGTCGCGGTCAGGATATCGAGCGCGCGGTCCATACGGCCACGGAAGTCCGGCACCAGCGTCTCAATCTTAATGTTCGGGCTTTTTTCGCGGATGGCGGTAATGCAGTCAGCGAAATGCTGAGCACCTCCATCGCGCAGATCGTCACGGTCAACGGAGGTGATAACAACATAACGCAGCGCCATATCGGCAATGGTCTGCGCCAGTTTTTGCGGTTCGTTAGCGTCAGGCGCAACAGGACGGCCATGAGCAACGTCACAGAACGGACAGCGGCGGGTGCAGATGGCACCCAGAATCATAAACGTCGCGGTACCGTGATTGAAACATTCAGCAAGGTTAGGGCAGGAGGCCTCTTCACAGACAGAGTGGAGGCCATTTTTGCGCATCGCCGCTTTGATCCCCTGAATACGCGAAGAGTCAGCCGGAAGTTTAATTTTCATCCATTCCGGTTTTCTTAACAGCGCCTCGCGCTCTGTAGCCACGTTTTTAACCGGGATAAGGGCCATTTTATCGGCATCGCGGTATTTAACACCGCGTTCCATCACAATGGGTTTACTCATAGCGTGCGTGTTCCAGTTGCGAATATCGAAGGAAAGCGTTTCAATTCAAGGGAATGTTGTAATTATCAACTATTTTTGAACGAACGACAGGCAGTATAACATTTAAAGGGGCGGTAAAGCAGCCTGCCAGGTCGCCAATTTGTAAAATAGTTGTTGTTTTGTGCCTTTTGCCCCGCATGCGGCAGGGCCTTACGCTGAAAGGCGGATCAAAAAGTCTGGCGGATCACATTGATGACGTTTTCCAGCGCCGGATCGCGCAGGCTTAGCTTGTTGTAATGCAGTGAGATTTCAATAGATTCCGTCGTAAGTTGACTTAATGGAATGCTCTCCAGTGGCCAGCACTTTTGAAGCAAAGTGAAGAGACGCACAGGCATGATACAGAGCAAGTCGCTGCTGCCAATCAGGGCCGCGAGGGTAAACATATTGTAACTGCTAAAGCTGATCGGACGGTCCGGGAACAGTTCGTCAATACGTTGTCGCAGCGGATCCTGACCCTGTCCTTCGGACATAAATGTCGCATGTTCGTAATGGCGCAAATTTTCTGGCGTCAAAGGTGCGCTCAACGCAGGGTGAGCCTGACGACAAACGAGCGCCAGAGTGTCGGTATAAAGTACGTTATGCCCTAACGCTCTGGCCGTAAAGCTATTGCCGTCGATGATCAGGTCCGTCTGGAATTGCGCCAGCTGTGTTTCCGGATCGGTGACGGGCACGTTGCGGATAAGCAACTGTGGCGCATGCTGTTTCACCGCCTGATAGATGGCCGGCATGACCAGAACGCCCACTGAGGGAGAGGTGCCTATGGTGATAGTTCGTTGCTTATCGTAACTGCCGGTGAGATCCAGCGCGCCCAGTATTGATTCCAGACCCTGGCTGATGTACTCGTGCAGATGGGTAGCGTACGCGGTTGGGGTTACGCCCTGGCCTTTACGAATAAATAACGGATCGGGAAATATCGCGCGCAATTTTTGAATTGACTGGCTAATAGCAGAGGGCGTGAGATTAAGAATTTTCGCAGCATTAACGATACCTTTATGGACATATACCGCCTCAAAAATAGTCAATAAATTGAGATCAATATTACGTAAAGTCCGAAAAATTTGCGGCTTATCTTCGCCGCTGGTTTCATTCAGGCGTTTGGCTGGTAAATTAGTAGGCTCCACGCTCTTACTCCGTATCCATTCACAATATGAATGATAGTTGAATTTAT
Source organism: Enterobacter cloacae complex sp.6700776 (assembly GCF_048284255.1). NCBI lineage: Bacteria > Pseudomonadati > Pseudomonadota > Gammaproteobacteria > Enterobacterales > Enterobacteriaceae > Enterobacter > Enterobacter cloacae complex sp.6700776. Next base: position 61,029 of record NZ_JBLVYK010000018.1, read on the forward strand.
TTATTATGCTTGCAGAGATTCGTAAAGTGTTTAGTAAGTTTCCATTATTTATCGAAAACAAGCAGTTGGGTGATTGTCACGCACGTTACACGAAACCCGGCGATGGTTCTATTAAGGTTCTAATTAATATGTGACGCTAATATATGGGCGACTCGAAAATATAGAATATGCGGTTTATTGTAAAGCGTAAATGCGGTAATTAAGCAGTGGCTGGTCAAATAACTGAGCCACTGCCCGAGGTAAGTTAAGCAGCAATATATTCGTAGGAGGGATTGTTAAGCAGTGCTAAAAAGTTCTTCAGAAGCACGGGCCGGATATTGTCAGGCGTGGCGGTATCGACCCACTGGCGCATTTGCGTCATTTCCATACCGGCATACCCACATGGGTTGATGCGCTGGAAGGGGGCCAAATCCATATTGATATTCAGCGCCAGCCCGTGGAACGAGCAGCCTTTGCGGATACGCAGCCCCAGCGAACAGATCTTCATCTCTCCCACATAAACGCCCGGGGCATCGGCGCGAGGGTGAGCGTCAATATCGTACTCAGCCAGCGTATTTACCACGGTTTGCTCCAGTAAGGTCACGAGCTCACGCACGCCCAGCTTTCTGCGTTTCAGGTTAAGCAGAACATACATCACCTGCTGGCCCGGGCCGTGGTAGGTCACCTGTCCACCGCGATCGCTCTGGATCACCGGGATATCGCCCGTCATCAATAAATGTTCGGCTTTTCCTGCCTGGCCTTGAGTGAACACCGGCAGGTGTTCAACCAGCCAGATTTCATCAGGCGTGGTGTCATCGCGCCTGTCGGTAAAGTCATGCATAGCCTGAGAGACAGGCTCGTAAGGCTGTAGCCCAAGATGGCGGACAAGAATTTTATCCTGGTACAAAAGGATGTCTCCGAAGACAAGGGAGAATAGGTAACGGGGAGTATATCACAGCGGGAAAGTGGGTTACCCGGCAAACCGGGTAACCGCAGAAGGACTACAGCACCATACGAACAATTTCAATATTGCCGAGCTCTTCGTACAGCGTCTCAACCTGCTCAATGTGTGTCGCAGTGATGGTGATTGAGACCGAGTGGTAGTTACCTTTGCTGCTCGGTTTGACTGATGGAGAGTAGTCGCCCGGCGCATGGCGCTGTACCACTTCAACCACCTGATCAACCAGCTCAGGTTTCGCCAGACCCATTACTTTGTAAGTAAAAGGGGTAGGGAATTCAAGCAGTTCGTTAAGTTTGGTTTTCATGTCAGCTCCGGCGTGTGTATAAAAAATAATAACTCCCGCCACGGGGCGGGAGTTTTACTGATACGTAGTATATGGGGATCAAAATCACACTTTCAAGTGTTCAATTTTTAACCAAACCAGTGATGGAACATCAGCTTAATGTAATCAATGATTTTGCCGAAGAAATTGCCTTCAGGAATTTCCTCCAGCACCACCAGCGGGCGCTGATCGATGGTTTTTCCATCCAGCTGGAAGTTGATGGTACCCACGACCTGATTCTTTTGCAGCGGGGCGTGCAGCTCGGTGGTATTCAGCACGTAGCTGGCTTTCAGATCTTTCATACGACCGCGTGGGATCGTCAGATAGAGATCTTTGTCCACACCCAGGGAAGCACGGTCGTTATCGCCAAACCAGACAGGTTCAGAGGCAAATTCTTTCCCGGCTTTCAGCGGATTCACGGTTTCGAAGAAGCGGAAGCCCCAGGTCAGCAGTTTTTTACTTTCCGTTTCGCGTCCTTTAAACGTGCGGCCCCCCATCACGGCAGAGATCAGACGCATCTGGCCTTCAGTGGCAGAAGCCACCAGGTTATAGCCGGCTTTGTCGGTGTGACCAGTTTTGATGCCGTCGACGTTCAGGCTATTGTCCCACAGCAGGCCGTTACGGTTGGTCTGACGAATGCCGTTGAAGGTGAACTCTTTCTCTTTGTAGATAGAGTACTCGTTTGGCACATCGCGGATCAGCGCCTGACCGATCAGCGCCATGTCACGCGCGGAGCTGTACTGACCTTCGGCGTCCAGGCCGTGAACGGTCTGGAAGTGGCTGTTTTTCAGGCCCAGCGCAGAGACGTAGCTGTTCATCAGGCCCACAAACGCGTCCTGGCTGCCCGCTGCAAAATCGGCCATTGCCACGCAGGCGTCGTTACCGGACTGCAAGTTGATGCCACGGATAAGCTGAGAGACCGGAACCTGCATGCCTGGCTTCAGGAACATCAGCGATGAACCTTTGAACACCGGGTTGCCGGTTGCCCACGCATCGTTACCGATAGTCACCAGATCGGTTTCTTTAAATTTACCCGCTTTCATGGCCTGGCCGATAACATAGCTGGTCATCATTTTGGTCAGGCTGGCCGGGTCGCGGCGGGCATCGGCGTTCTGTTCTGCCAGAACTTTGCCGGAGTTGTAATCAATCAGGATGTAGGATTCCGCGTCGATCTGCGGAACGCCAGGGATCATGGTCTTGATGTTCAGGTCATCCGCGTGAGCTGCGGAGAACGCAGCAGCGCAAAGGGCCGTGGTCAGCGCCATGCGCTGCACAAAACGAGCAGAAAAAGTGGTCTTCATGGTCAGAACTACGACATCCGTGATGGAATTAAAAAAAGTGCCTTACTATAGCAAATGCTATACGGGCAGGCATCCGACTTTCATCATGAGAGTGTTAACGTGGTTTACACAAACTGACATTTCGGATACCACCGATTAATTACTTCGCAACAGCGATAAACGACTGGAGCTGCGCCTCGCTCTGCAAACGCTGTTGCAGGGACGCTGCCTGCGATTTGCTGGCAAACGGACCCATCTGGATACGCCATACCGCACCGTTTTGCTCAACGCGGCCTGGCACGCCAAACTGCTGGCTTAAACGCTGCTGATACTGCTCTGCACGGGCCCGATCGCTGACGGCGCCAACCTGAACCACGTAGCTGCCGCTCGCCGTCGCAGGCGCCGCAGTCTGCGTAGCAGCCGGTGCGGTCACCGGGGCGGGTTGTGTAGCGGGTGCAGCAACAACGGGCGCAGGCGCTGGGGCAGGTTCATTTGATTCAATCACGCCCGGCGCTAACGTGGTGGGTGCACCAAGGAAACCACTGCTTTTCACCGGGGCGCCTGTCGCATCTTCACTTTGTAGCGTATCGTTGCTGATGGCGTGTACTTCACCCTGCGGCTGCGCGGGCTCTGCTGGCATTGAAGCGCCCCCCATACCACCGCTTAGATCCGGGCGTGCGGGCAGGGCGTAGGTCTGTTTCGCGACCGTGGTACAGGCCGTGCCCGGGCCAGACAGCGAACCATCCTGCGCCACGATAATCGGGTCGATACGCACTTTTGTATTATTTGAGGTATTCAGACGGTCGGCTGCCGCGCGTGACAGGGAGATCACGCGATCGTTGCCGTAAGGGCCACGATCGTTGATACGTACCACGATCATCCGGCCATTCGCCAGGTTAGTGATGCGCGCATAGCTTGGAATAGGCAGTGTCGGGTGTGCCGCCGTGATCTGCATCGGATCGAAGGTTTCACCTGACGCGGTCAGATTGCTGCCTGGCTCAGCGTCATAGATGGCAGCAAAGCCGGCCTGGCTGAAACGGGAAGGATCCTGAACGATTTTATAGCTTTTACCGTCGCGCTGATAATCCTGATTCACGCTGGCGTTCAGCGGTTCATAAACGGGATCGGCACCGCTAATTTCAACAATCGGGCCATTACAGACCGCAGGCTGCGGCGGCGCGACGGTTGCCTGTTGCTGACCATCATCACTTGTACAGGCGGCAAGTAAACTTGCTGCGATGCAGATCCCCAGCCACTGCTTACGCATTGCGATCCCCTTATTTTTATACGCTTTTGGACAACATTTTCCTGTGGGTATGGATCGACATGACGATACCAAACCCGGCCATCAACACGATCAGTGCCGAGCCCCCGTAACTCACCAGCGGCAGCGGTACGCCAACAACCGGCAGAATACCACTCACCATACCAATATTTACGAAGACATAAACGAACAAAATCAACATTAATCCACCCGCCATAACCCGGCCAAAGGTGGTCTGCGCGCGTGCGGCAATGTAGAGCCCACGCATGATCAACAGCACGTAGAGTGCAAGCAGCACCAGAATGCCAACCAGCCCTAACTCCTCAGCCAGAACGGCAAAGATAAAGTCGGTGTGGCGTTCCGGTAAAAATTCGAGCTGCGACTGTGTCCCGTGCAGCCAGCCTTTTCCGCGCAAGCCGCCGGAGCCAATCGCAATCTTCGACTGAATAATATGATAGCCTGCGCCCAGCGGATCGGTCTCGGGATCGAGCAGCATCATCACGCGCTGGCGCTGGTAATCATGCATCAGGAAGAACCAGAGAATAGGAATAAAGGCAGCCAGCAGGACCACCGCGATGCCGATCAGACGCCAGCTCAGGCCGGACAGGAACAGGACGAACAGGCCGGAGAGGGCGATGAGAATCGAGGTACCGAGGTCAGGCTGTGCGGCCACGAGCAGCGTCGGCAGGAAAATCAGCACCAGCGCAATGGCGGTATTCTTCAACGACGGCGGGCAGACGTCGCGGTTAATGAAGCGCGCCACCATCAGCGGAACGGCGATTTTGGCGATTTCTGACGGCTGGAAGCGGACAATCCCCAGATCCAGCCAGCGTTGCGCCCCCTTCGAGATAGCACCGAACGCATCTACTGCCACCAGCAAAATGATACAGAAAATATAGAGATAGGGCGCCCAGCCCTCATACACGCGCGGTGGTATTTGCGCCATCACCACCATAATGACCAGACCCATGGCGATCTGGCCAACTTTACGCTCCATCATGCCGATATCCTGGCCGCTGGCGCTCCAGATAACGAGGGCGCTGTACACCAGCAGAGCCAGCAGGATCAGCAGCATGGCAGGGTCGATGTGGATCTTATCCCACAGCGATTTTTTATTCGGATTATCCGTCATGATTATTGGTCCTCCGCCGCAGCGGCTGCCGGGTTTTCAGCTGGCAGTTCGGTGTTGTTATCACCCAGCATGATGTGGTCGAGGATTTGACGCATGATGGTACCCACCGCCGGGCCTGCGCCGCCGTTCTCAAGAATCATCGCCACCGCAACCTGCGGGTTATCATAAGGGGCAAACGCCGTCATGAGCTTGTGGTCACGCAGACGTTCGGCAATTTTATGTGCGTTATAGGTTTCATTCGCTTTCAGACCGAAGACCTGAGCCGTACCTGATTTCGCGGCAACCTTATACGGTGCGCCAGCGAAATATTTGTGCGCCGTCCCGTTAGGGCGGTTGGCTACGCCATACATCCCGTCTTTCGCGATTTCCCAGTACCCGGAATGAATGTCACCCACCGGCGGCTCGTGCGGCTGTATCCATGGCACTTTTTTGCCGTCTTCTACGGTGCTTTGCAGCAGGTGCGGTACTTTCACAACGCCATCGTTGATGAGGATCATCATCGCCTTGTTCATTTGCAGCGGCGTTGCCGTCCAGTAGCCCTGGCCGATCCCCACCGGAATGGTGTCACCCTGATACCAGGGTTTTTTAAAGCGCTTCAGCTTCCATTCGCGGGTTGGCATGTTGCCGGAACGTTCTTCCGCCAAATCTATACCGGTGTAATGTCCGTAGCCGAATTTGCTCATCCATTCAGACAGACGATCAATACCCATGTCGTAGGCGACCTGATAGAAGAAGGTATCCGCCGACTCCTCCAGTGATTTGGTCACGTTCAGATGGCCGTGACCCCATTTTTTCCAGTCACGGTAGCGTTTTTCAGAGCCAGGCAACTGCCACCAGCCAGGGTCAAACAGACTGGTATTACGAGTAATGACGCCCGCGCTCAGCGCAGAAACGGCGACATACGGTTTTACCGTTGAGGCTGGAGGATAAACCCCCTGCGTGGCGCGGTTCACCAGCGGGGTGTTTGGATCGTTGAGCAGGCCGGAGTAATCCTTGCTGGAGATGCCATCCACGAAGAGGTTCGGATCGTAGCTTGGCATAGAAACCATCGCCAGAATACCGCCGGTACGCGGGTCGGTCACGATCACGGCGGCCCGGCTACCCGCCAGCAGCGTTTCGATATACTGCTGTAGCTTCAGGTCGAGCGTCAGATAAACGTCATGTCCCGCCTGTGGGGGAACCTCTTTGAGCTGACGGATCACGCGGCCACGGTTGTTAACTTCAACCTCTTCATACCCGGTCTGACCGTGCAGGACATCTTCGTAATAACGTTCAATCCCAAGCTTGCCAATATCATGGGTTGCGGCGTAGTTAGCCAGCTTGCCGTCTTTATCAAGGCGTTCGACGTCTTTATCGTTAATTTTGGAGACGTAGCCTATGACGTGCGTCAGCGCGGAGCCGTAAGGATAGTAGCGACGTTTATAGCCTTTGACTTCCACACCGGGGAAACGGTACTGGTTAACGGCAAAACGGGCGACCTGCACTTCCGTCAGGTTGGTTTTTACCGGAATAGAGGTGAAGCGGTGAGAACGTGCGCGCTCTTTTTTGAACGCAGCGATGTCGTCATCAGTCAGGTCGACAACGCTTCTCAGCGCGTTCAGCGTATCCTGCACGTTATCCACTTTCTCCGGCATCATCTCTATCTGGTAGATGGTGCGGTTTAGCGCCAGCGGGGTGCCGTTACGATCGTAGATAATGCCGCGGCTGGGCGCGATGGGCACCAGCTTGATACGGTTTTCGTTTGAGCGGGTCTGGTAATCGGTATAGCGGACAATTTGCAGATTATAGAGGTTGGCGATCAGCACGCCGGTAAGCAGCAAAATCCCCGTAAAGGCGACCAGCGCCCGGCGCACAAACAGCGCGGACTCAGCCGTATAGTCGCGAAAAGAATTCTGTAGTTTCATCCGCTGCTTAAATTACCCTGGTCAGTCATTACTCGCGGTGATAAGGGTGGTTGGTAGTGATGCTCCATGCGCGATACAAACTTTCTGCCACGAGAACCCGCACAAGCGGGTGGGGCAACGTCAGCGCCGAGAGTGACCAACTTTGTTCTGCTGCCGCTTTGCAGGCGGGAGATAACCCCTCTGGTCCGCCAATCAACAGACTGACATCACGACCATCCTGCTTCCAGCGCTCCAGTTCGTGCGCCAGCTGCGGCGTATCCCAGGGTTTTCCCGGGATATCGAGGGTCACGATGCGGTTTTTGCCTGCGGCAGCCAGCATCAGCTCTCCCTCTTTATCGAGAATACGTTTGATATCTGCGTTCTTGCCGCGCTTTCCTGCTGGGATCTCCACCAGTTCGAACGGCATATCTTTTGGGAAACGACGCAGATACTCAGTAAAACCGGTTTGTACCCAGTCCGGCATTTTGGTGCCGACGGCGACCAGTTGCAACTTCACGCATTAACCCCAGAGTTTTTCCAGCTCATACAGGCGACGGCTCTCTTCCTGCATGACGTGGACAATCACATCGCCGAGATCGACAACCACCCAGTCAGCGGTCGCTTCACCTTCAACGCCCAGCGGAAGCAGCCCTGCCGCGCGCGATTCCTGAACAACATGGTCAGCAATCGAAACAACGTGACGAGTTGAGGTCCCGGTGCAGATGATCATGCAGTCGGTGATGCTGGATTTACCCTTAACGTCGATAGCGATGATGTCCTGACCTTTCAGGTCATCAATTTTGTCGATAACAAAATCCTGGAGTGCTTTACCCTGCAAGTTTTCCCCCTGGGTGAATGAGATTGTACAACTATGAATTCGTGGCCAGTCAGTATACCTGAACTGACGCCAGTCGCGGGACAAATGTCACCGCCCGGCTTTTGAAGGCGGGTATCATCCCACCCTCCGCCTGAGATTGCATCGCCATTTTTGTAAAACAATTTCTGTAAAGCAGCGATCGGCGGGAAAGTCTGGCAGCGGAGGATATCAGTATGGCTTAGCCTGTCAAGGCAGGATAAACATTAACAGACAATTTCGCCGGTGATGATCAGGCATCTGTACTTTTCTGATACAAACCGTGTGCGTGGATATAGGCCAGCACGGGCGAGGGCAGGAGATCGTCACAGTCTAAACCTTGCTGGAGACGCTCGCGGATGAGGGTCGCGGAAATATCAAACCACGGCGTTTCAGCGAGGTAAATTTTCCCGGCGGGTAGACTGTGCAGGTCTTCTATATTGTCCGTCAGATGCGCCTCAAGCCACTGCTGATGCTGCGCATCGCGCATGGTCAACGGGTAGCCCGGACGGCGGCAGACCAGCAGATGACTGTTTTCCAGAATGGTTTCGTACTGGTACCAGCTGGGAAAGTTGAGCAAGGAATCCTGGCCGATGATAAACGCCAGCGGTTGCATGGGCCCCTGCTCAGCGCGCCACTCCCGCAGCGTTTGCGATGTCCAGGAAGGGGTATCCCTGCGCAATTCGCGCTCATCCAGCGTGAAGAGAGGCTTATCCGCGATAGCCAGCGCGAGCATCGCTTTGCGCTGCTCGCTGGTTGCTTCTGGCTGAGGACGATGCGGAGGAACATTGTTGGGCATGATGATTACCCGCTGCAACCCAATCAAATTCGCGAGGATTTCTACCGGCTTAAGATGCCCATAGTGTACCGGGTCGAAGGTCCCGCCATACATTGCCTGTAAAGAATGCATATCACCCATCGATAAATACGTCTGCCAGCGCCTTATGGCAGAGCAGCAAAGAGATGCTCTCCAGCTCCGCCCAGACAGACTGGCCGTAGTCCTGTTTTAACGTCAGTTCGGCGCGCATCAGAAGTTGCACTGCCTGACGCAACTGCTCCTGGCTCAGGCGGTTTATCGCCTCCGTGGTCATCGCCCGACGGTTCTGCCAGACGCGATGTTTATCGAATAAGGCGCGCAGGGGCGTATGTGCCGACTGACGTTTAAGGTTGTTCAGCAGCAGTAATTCGCGCTGGAGCGTGCGGAGCAGAATGACCGGCTCACTCCCTTCCAGGCGCAGCTGTTGCAGTATGTGCAGGGCTCGCTTACTTTTCGCCGACAGCAGCGCATCAACCCAGTGGAAGGGAGTAAAGTGCGCGGCATCATTCACCGCCTGTTCCACGCGCGGTAGCGTCAGCTTGCCATCGGGCCACAGCAGGGCGAGCCTGTCCAGCGCCTGCGCCAGTGCCAGAAGGTTGCCTTCATAGCAATAGCAAAGGAGCTGGCTGGCGGCATCATCCAGTTGCAGATTGTGCAGCTTTGCGCGCGCGGCAACCCATTTTGGCAGATGCGCCTGTTCTGGCGTCTGGCAGGTGACCAGTACCGCATTGGTGGCAAGCTGGGTAAACCAGGTCGCGTTTTCCTGCGCTTTCGTGAACTTGTTACCGCGTACGATAAGCAGCAGATCGCCGTGTAATAAACTCACCAGCATGGTCAGCTGTTCATTGATGGCCGCGTTAGGACCATTCTCTGGCAGCACGATCTGGATTGTCTGACGAGAGGCAAACAGGCTCATGGCCTGACAAAGCGAGAAGATAGCGTTCCAGTCGGTACTGTTATCGATCTGGAACGTATGATGCTCATCGAAACCCTGCGCGGCTGCCGCATGGCGAACCGCATCAAGGCTTTCCTGAAGTAACAGGGGGTCATTGCCGAGTAGCAGATAGGCCGCGCGCAGCCCTTCGTTGAGCTGCGCGCGGAGTTGTTCAGGATACAACCTGATCATCAGTTACCCAGCGACGTTGGCATATCCGGCGTGCTGGCATCCGGTGTTTCGATAACGTCAGCGCCTTTTTTCGTCGACGCGGCAATGGCAGGCAGTCTGCGGATCAGTTGCTCCGCGGCCTTATCATACATTTCCTTGATGATAATCTGCTGTTCGGCGTCTTTTGCCAGGGCCGTCTGCGGGTTATCGAAGAACGAGCGGTAGACTTTGGTATTGATAGGGTAAATATCTTTACCTGGCATTAAAACGGCCGCATCAACGGTAAGCACCATTTGATATTCCGCGGTTCGTCCATCCTGGAAGATCGATGCCGTGTCTTGTGACAGCGTTGATTTCAGGACGCGGAGCGAAGGAACATCCTGACGCAGGGTTCCCTTCTCGATCAGCTCAACATCGTTCAAACGCAGCTGGTTACGAATGGCCCGGCTCAGCGGTCCATTCGGATCGGATGAGTCGAAGATCATTGTTTTCATCTGAGCAGGCACTGCCGTGGTATTGCGCAGGTGCCAGCCGCAGCCAGCGGTGACCAGCACCGCCAGAGATAAGAGTATTGTTGCCAGGTGTCGCACGTTTCCTCCCGCGCTTAGCCAACGACCAGATTCAGCAGTTTACCGGGTACGTAGATCACTTTACGTACGGTAACGCCCTCAAGGTATTTCGCGACCAGATGCTCTTGGCCTGCGCGCTCGCGAACCTGTTCTTCGGTTGCGTCGACCGCGACGGTAATTTTACCGCGCACTTTACCGTTAACCTGCACCACAACCAGCGTGGTGTTTTCCACCATAGCGGATTCATCCGCCACTGGCCACGGCGCGTTATCGATATCGCCTTCGCCTTTCAGCTCCTGCCACAGGGTGAAGCTAACGTGCGGCGTGAACGGGTTCAGCATGCGAACGACCGCCAGCAGCGCTTCGCGCATTAACGCGCGATCCTGCTCGCCGTCCTGCGGGGCTTTTGCCAGCTTGTTCATCAGTTCCATAATAGCCGCAATTGCGGTATTGAAGGTCTGACGACGACCAATATCATCGGTGACTTTCGCAATGGTTTTATGAACATCACGACGCAGCGCCTGCTGATCTTCGCTCAGTGCAGCCACGTTAAGCGCTGGCGCATCACCTTGTGAGGTGTGCTCGTAAACCAGTTTCCAGACGCGTTTCAGGAAGCGGTTTGCCCCTTCAACGCCGGATTCCTGCCATTCCAGCGTCATATCTGCCGGGGAGGCGAACATCATGAACAGACGCACGGTGTCAGCGCCGTAACGCTCAACCATCACCTGCGGGTCGATACCGTTATTTTTAGACTTGGACATCTTGCTCATGCCGGTATAAACCAGTTCATGACCTTCGGCGTCTTTCGCCTTCACGATACGGCCTTTCTCGTCGCGCTCCACAATCGCATCAACCGGAGAAACCCAGTTACGTTCACCGTTCGCGCCAACGTAGTAGAACGCATCTGCCAGCACCATACCCTGACACAGCAGCTGTTTTGCCGGTTCGTCGGAGTTGACCAGGCCTGCGTCACGCATCAGTTTGTGGAAGAAGCGGAAGTAGAGCAGGTGCATGATGGCGTGTTCAATGCCACCGATATAGATGTCTACCGGCAGCCAGTAGTTTGCAGCATCGGAATCCAGCATGCCTTCTTTGTACTGCGGGCAGGTGTAGCGCGCATAGTACCAGGAGGATTCCATAAAGGTGTCAAAGGTGTCGGTTTCACGCAGCGCTGGCTGACCGTTGACGGTGGTTTTTGCCCACTCAGGATCGGCTTTGATCGGGCTGGTGATGCCGTCCATGACCACGTCTTCCGGCAGGATCACCGGCAGCTGATCTTCCGGCGTTGGCATCACGGTGCCGTCTTCCAGGGTCACCATTGGGATTGGCGCACCCCAGTAACGCTGACGGGAAACGCCCCAGTCGCGCAGACGGTAGTTGACTTTACGCTCGCCCACGCCCAGGGAGGTCAGTTTGTCGGCGATGGCGTTGAAGCCCTCTTCGAAGCTCAGGCCGCTGAACTCACCGGAGTTAAACAGGGTGCCTTTTTCAGTCAGCGCTTGCTCAGAGAGATCGGGTTCAGAGCCGTCAGCAGCAAGAATAACAGGCTTGATGGTCAGGCCGTATTTGGTGGCAAATTCGTAGTCGCGCTGATCGTGACCCGGCACGGCCATCACGGCGCCTGTGCCGTATTCCATCAGTACGAAGTTGGCGGCCCAGACAGGTATCGCTTCGCCCGTCAGCGGGTGGATCGCTTTGAAGCCGGTATCAACGCCTTTTTTCTCCATCGTCGCCATGTCGGCTTCGGCCACTTTCGTGTTGCGGCATTCGTCGATAAAGGTCGCCAGCTCCGGATTGTTTTCCGCCGCTTTTTGCGCCAGCGGGTGACCTGCGGCCACGGCCAGGTAGGTCGCGCCCATGAAGGTGTCCGGACGGGTGGTGTAGACGGTCAGCGTCTGGTCGTAGTTTTCTACGTTAAAGGTAATTTCCACACCTTCGGAACGGCCGATCCAGTTGCGCTGCATGGTCTTAACGGTGTCAGGCCAGTGATCCAGATTATCCAAATCGTTCAGCAGTTCGTCAGCGTAGGCGGTGATTTTGATAAACCACTGCGGGATCTCTTTACGCTCAACTTTGGTGTCACAGCGCCAGCAGCAGCCATCGATAACCTGCTCGTTCGCCAGTACGGTCTGGTCGTTCGGGCACCAGTTAACGGCGGACGTTTTCTTGTAGACCAGGCCTTTTTTATACAGCTCGGTGAAGAACTTCTGCTCCCAGCGATAATATTCTGGTGTACAGGTGGCCAGCTCGCGGCTCCAGTCGTAGCCAAAGCCCAGCATTTTCAGCTGATTTTTCATGTACGCGATGTTGTCGTACGTCCACGGAGCCGGTGCCGTGTTGTTTTTCACCGCCGCGCCTTCAGCAGGCAGGCCGAACGCATCCCAGCCGATAGGCTGAAGTACGTTTTTGCCCAGCATACGCTGGTAGCGTGCAATCACGTCACCGATGGTGTAGTTACGCACGTGGCCCATGTGTAGTCGACCAGAAGGATAGGGAAGCATCGACAGGCAGTAATACTTCTCTTTGCTCTCGTCTTCGGTTACTTCAAAGGTGCGCTTCTCGTCCCAGTGTTGCTGGACTTTTGATTCTATCTCTTCCGGGCGGTATTGCTCTTGCATGGCAGCCAGTGGTCCTGTGTTCAATACAGCTACAAATGTAGCCAATGGATGTGGTAATTCAGATCCGCATAGCATAGCCCAAACGCCCGCGTCAAAACAGCCTTTCACGCAAATGCACTTTGCAGGAATTTACCGGGTCTGTGCTTCACCTGACAAAGCGGCGACGAAATAAGGTCTATTATTAGAGACAGTTACTTACCCGGGAGGCAAAATGATGAACAAGGTTGCTCAATTTTACCGTGAACTGGTAGCGACTCTGACGGAAAGGCTGCGTAACGGCGAGCGTGATATCGACGCGTTGGTCGAACAGGCACGCGCACGCGTGACGCAAACGGGTGAGTTATCGCGAACCGAAGTGGAAGAGGTGACGCGCGCCGTGCGCCGCGACCTGGAAGAGTTTGCGCGAAGCTATGAAGAGAGCCAGGACGAAATCGCCGACAGTGTTTTTATGCGGGTAATTAAAGAGAGCCTGTGGCAGGAGCTGGCGGATATTACCGATAAAACCCAACTGGAGTGGCGCGAGGTATTCCAGGATTTAAACCACCACGGTGTCTATCACAGCGGCGAAGTGGTGGGGCTGGGGAACCTGGTGTGTGAGAAGTGCCACCACCATATCGCCGTTTATACGCCGGAGGTGCTGTCGCTGTGTCCGAAATGCGGGCACGACCAGTTCCAGCGTCGGCCGTTTGAGCCGTAGGTAAAAGCAAAACGGCAACGTCGTTGCCGTTTTTAGTGTCTGCTCCCTCTCCCTGTGGGTGAGGGCATCAGGCCGCAGAATAATAAGCCAGCCTCTCCGCCAGCAAATCCACAAACGCTTTCCGATCGATATCCACCATCACTGTGGTATTCGGCTTGTTTCCCGTCAGCGAGTAATAGTCCACCACCGTCATTCCCTGGGTATATTTCCCCTTTGTTTCCACACCAACCCAACGCTCGACCGTGGTAAACATTTCCGGCTTCAGTAGCCAGGCGATGGTGCATGGGTCATGCAGCGGGGCGCCGTGGAATCCCCACTTCTCGGCTTTGTGATACTCCATAAAGAAATCGAGCAGCTCTGCCACGGTTGTTGCAACCGGGTTACCCACAGTACGAAATCGTTCGATGTCCTGCGCCATAATTTGTGCGCGGTGGGTAACGTCCAGCCCCGCCATCACAATCGGCAGGCCCGACTGGAAGACGATTTCCGCGGCTTCCGGGTCAACAAAGATGTTGAACTCCGCGGCTGGCGTCCAGTTCCCCAGCCCCATTGCCCCGCCCATGATGACGATACGGGCGATATTGCTGTGCAGTTCAGGATGGCTGTTCAGCAGCAGCGCTACGTTGGTCTGCGGGCCGGTCGCCACCAGCGTCACGGGCTCTGCGCTTTCACGCAGAACTTTCGCCATGAGCTCGACGGCAGTACAGTTTTGTGGTGCGAAACCCGGCTCCGGCAGCGCCGGGCCATCCAGCCCACTTTCACCGTGAACGTTATCCGCAATGATCAGCTCGCGCATTAGCGGCTTAATGGCGCCACCTGCGACCGGAATATCGGTGCGTTTTAGCAGCGTTAACATGCGCAACACGTTTCGCAGGGTTTTATCCGGCGTCTGGTTCCCTGCAGAGGAGGTGACAGCTTTTACGTCCAGTTCAGGGGAGGCAAGAGCAAGGACGAGTGCGATTGCGTCATCATGACCCGGATCGCAGTCGAGAATAATAGGCTGTGCCATGGCGTTCTCCATTCTTAGCATTATTTGTGACAAGGTTAACGCTGCGATGTGACGCCGAATAGAAAAAGAGATCTAAAGCGTGAAGCAGTGCGCAATCCACAGATTGCGCACTAAAAAGATTAATGCAGGATTTTGGCGAGGAAGTCTTTTGCACGTTCAGATTTAGGATTTGCGAAGAACTCTTCTTTCGGTGAGTCTTCAACAATTTTCCCTTCATCCATGAAGATCACACGGTTGGCCACTTTACGGGCGAAGCCCATTTCGTGCGTCACCACCATCATGGTCATCCCTTCGTGCGCCAGTTCCACCATAACGTCCAGCACTTCGTTGATCATCTCAGGATCGAGCGCGGACGTCGGCTCATCAAACAGCATCGCCACCGGATCCATGCACAGCGCACGCGCGATTGCCACACGCTGCTGTTGGCCGCCCGAAAGCTGGGCCGGGAACTTATTCGCATGCGCAGACAGCCCGACGCGTTCCAGCAACTTCAGCCCCTTTTCACGCGCCGCTTTTTTATCACGCTTGAGCACTTTCACCTGCGCCAGCGTCAGGTTCTCAATGATGGAGAGGTGAGGGAACAGCTCAAAATGCTGGAACACCATCCCTACGTGGGAGCGAAGCTGGGCAAGGTTGGTTTTGCGGTCATTCACTTTGGTGCCGTTAACGACAATCTCGCCCTGCTGGACAGGTTCCAGTCCATTAACGGTTTTGATAAGCGTCGACTTACCGGAGCCGGACGGGCCACATACCACCACCACATCGCCTTTTTTCACTTCTGTTGAGCAGTCGGTCAGCACCTGAAAGTGCCCATACCATTTAGAAACATTTTTCAGGGAAATCATTATACGGTCCTTTTCTTCAGCCAGCTGACCAACAGCGATGCGCTTAAACTAATCACAAAATAGACCCCGCCTGCGAAGAGGATCATCTCAACCTGCGTTCCGTCACGTTCGCCAATGGTGGAGGCGGTACGGAAGAAGTCTGCCAGGCTCAGCACGTAGACCAGGGAGGTATCCTGGAACAGGACGATGCCCTGCGTCAGCAGCAGCGGAACCATGGCGCGAAACGCCTGTGGCAGAATAATAAGCTTCATGGACTGCCAGTGCGTCATACCGAGCGCCAGCGCAGCGCTGGACTGCCCGCGCGAGATACTCTGAATACCTGCGCGGATGATCTCGGAGTAGTAGGCGGCTTCAAACATAGAGAATGCCACCATGGCAGAGATCAGGCGGATATCGGTTTTCGGCGACAGTCCCAGCACGTTCTGTAAAAAGCCGGGAACAATCAGGTAAAACCACAACAGCACCATGACCAGTGGAATGGAGCGGAACACGTTAACGTAAGCCGTAGCAAACCAGGCGAGCGGCTTAAAGCTCGACAGGCGCATCACTGCCAGCAGGGTGCCCCAGACAATACCGACGATAATGGCGATTACGGTGATCTTTAAGGTGATCGCCAGTCCATCCAGCAGATAAGGCATGGAGGGAACAATGGAACTCCAGTCAAATTCGTACATTATTTGCCCCCCAGATTGCCCGGCAGGCGTACTTTGCGTTCAACCAGGTTCATCACCAGCATGATGAAAGCGTTAATCAGGACATAGGCGAGCGTGATTGCCGTGAAGGATTCCCATGCGTGAGCGGAGTAATCCAGCAGTTTGCCCGCCTGCGCCGCCATATCTACCAGACCAATGGTTGAGGCGATGGCCGAGTTTTTTACCAGGTTCATCATCTCGGAGGTCATCGGCGGAACGATGACGCGGTAAGCGTTAGGCAGCAGTACGTAACGGTAGGCTTGTGGCAGGGTCAGGCCCATCGCCAGTGCCGCATTCTTTTGTCCGCGTGGCAGTGACTGTATGGCGGCACGCACCTGCTCGCAGACGCGCGCAGCGGTGAACAGTCCCAGACACAGCATGGAGGAGACAAAGAATTGTACGTTAGGATCCAGCTCGGCCTTGAACCACATGCCGAGATCTTCCGGCAGCAGTTCCGGGATCACCAGATACCAGGTAAAGAACTGCACGATCAGCGGAACGTTACGGAACAGTTCCACATAGAGCGTGCCAATCGAAGAGAGAAAACGGTTAGGGACGGTACGCAGAATACCGAACAGCGAACCGACAAGAAACGCGATAATCCACGCCGTTATCGATAACGCAACGGTAACCTGAAAGCCGCTCCACAGCCAGCCGAGATAGGTGGTGTTGCCGAACGGGGCTTGTTGCAGAAAGATGCCCCAGTTCCAGTCAATTGACATAGTAAACTCCAGAAAAAAGAGGGTAGCAGCGCTACCCTCGAAGATTGGTGAGAAGCTCAATTTTTGCGCTGAGTGGGGAACGACCACTCAACGTATAGTCTGTCCATGCTTCCCGACAATCGAGAGGGCAGGAGATCCCGCCCCTGTCGTTCTAGTTAGTTAAGAGCTTTGTCGTTTGGTGATTTGAACAGCGCTTTCATGTCGTCAGACAGTTCAAAGTTCATGTTCAGGTTTTTTGGTGGAATTGGGTTCTTGAACCATTTGTCGAACCATTTTGCCGCTTCGCCAGAGGTTTGCGCCTGAGCGATGGTGTCATCGATCAGCTTTTTGAAGCCTTCATCGCCTTTACGCAGCATACAGCCGTAAGCTTCTTTCGACTGCGCAGTCCCGACGATTTCCCAGTTGTCTGGTTTCTTCGCCTTGGCGCGCTCGCCTGCCAGCAGAGCGTCATCCATCATAAACGCAACGGCACGACCGCTTTCCAGGGTACGGAAGGAGTCGCCGTGATCTTTCGCGCTGATGATGCGCATGTCCATTTTCTTCTCGTCGTTCAGCTTGTGCAGCAGCACTTCGGACGTGGTACCGGAGGTCACGACAACCGCTTTGCCTTTCAGGTCAGCAAAATCTTTGATATCGCCGCCTTTCTTCGTCAGCAGGCGGGTGCCTACAACGAAGATGGTGTCCGAGAAAGCGGCCTGTTTCTGACGCTCAAGGTTGTTGGTGGTTGAGCCACATTCAAAATCAAATGTGCCGTTTTGCAGCAGAGGAATACGGTTCTGTGAAGTGATGGGGATCAGCTTCACTTGCAGGTCAGGTTTGTTCAGCTTTTTCTTCACGGCTTCAACGATGGCGTTGGAGTAATCCTGTGAATAGCCCACGACTTTTTGCGTGTTGTCGTAGTAAGAGAACGGGACAGAAGATTCACGGTGGCCGACCACGATCACGCCGTTTTTGGCAATCTTGTCGAGAGTGCTTCCTGCTGCCGGAGCGTCTTCAGCGTGAACGATGCCCGCAGACATTCCCATAACCAGCATTGCTGTGGCCAGTTTACGTAATTGCATACCCAACTCCTTTCTTATCAGCGCCAGTGACGCTTTGATACCCATTGTGATGTTGTTATATCTCGCGCAATGCGAGTGCAGTGTTATGCAAGCTTGTTAACATTTAGTCTGGCTTAATGTAAAGATTTTGCTGCGTTATTGTTTATTTTTGCGAAGCGCGCCGCACCATTCAGAGGCAATAATCTCTCGTTGCACCGTTTCGGTGCTACCGGAGATCCATGCTGGTGCGACAAGGTTGCACGTTAAGCCAGACAGCGTTTGCGTAATTAAACAAAGCAACAGGCGTGCCAGAATTGAAGTTTAGGAGGAAATTGTCGGGTGGCGGCTGCGCCGGAGAGTAGGCCGGGTAAGGCGTAGCCGCCACCCGGCAACAGAAGGCCAGGTTATCTACGACGCTGACGCAGGCTCATCACTACGGCGGCAAAACCGAACAGCGTGGTCAGGATCCACAGCGGCCAGTTCCCGGTGCGCGCATAAGGCGTCAGGCCCGTAGCTGGCGTCACTTTCGTGGTCAGCACCTCACGGGTGAACTGCGGGATCATGGCCTGGATTTCACCCTGCGGGCCAATCACGGCGGTGATGCCGTTATTGGTGCTGCGCAACAGCGGACGTGCCAGCTCCAGAGAACGCATTCGTGCCATCTGGAAGTGCTGCCACGGGCCGATCGATTTACCGAACCACGCATCGTTTGAGATGGTCAGCAGATAGTCGGTGTCCGGGCGGAAGTTATCGCGCACCTGCTCGCCGAGGATAATCTCGTAGCAAATAGCGGCCGTCAGGGCAAAACCGTGCGCATGCAGCTGCGGCTGAACGTAAGGGCCCCGGCTGAATGAGGACATCGGCAGGTCAAAGAACGGTGCCAGTGGGCGCAGAATAGACTCCAGCGGAACAAATTCGCCAAACGGTACAAGGTGATTTTTGTTGTAACGATTGGTGGAGGTATAGCTGTATTCGCTGTCCTTACCGAGCGTAATGATCGTGTTGTACGTGTCATAGCGGTTCTGCTGATTGAGACGCGCATCCACAATTCCGGTAATCAGCGTACTGCCGCGCGCGCGCAGCAGATCGTCCATCATCTTCAGGAAGGGCTGCTGATTGATCTCCAGATCCGGGATCGCAGACTCAGGCCAGATGATGAGCTGCGATTTGCCCATCACCTTTTCAGTGGCGTTGGCGTAGATTTTCAGCGTGTTCAGCAGCTGATTCTCATCCCATTTCAATGACTGCGGGATATCGCCCTGTATCAACGATACCTGCGTGGCGCGCGCGGGCTCCAGCGTGAACCACTGGATATAACGCAGTGGGAAAGGCAGGGCAAACAGGATTAACGCGGCAACCAGCGGCTTCCAGTTACGTGTCACCAGAGCCAGCACCAGCAGGCCGCTGACCGCCATGAGCAGGAAGTTAATCGCCTCCACGCCCATGACGGGAGCCAGACCTTTCAGCGGGCCGTCCACCTGGCTATAGCCGAACTGCAACCACGGGAAGCCGGTCAGTACCCAGCCGCGCAGAAATTCGGTGATTTGCCAGACAACGGGAGCCGCTATCGCGACGCGCAGCCAGGTCGTTTTAGGCCACAGACGAGATAGAATACCGGCGAACAGGCCAGTGTAGAGCGAAAGATAGGCGGCGAGCAGCACAACCAGGAAGACGTTAACCGGCCCCGGCATTCCGCCAAATTGCGCGATACTGACGTAGACCCAGTTGATACCAGAGCCAAACAGCCCCAGCCCCCAGAAGTAGCCTATGGCCGCGGCCTGTACCGGACGACGATTCAGGGTAAGACCCTGTAGCCCCATCAGGGAGAGAATAGCGGCTGGCCAGATATCGTAAGGAGAAAAAGCCAGCGTACCGCTGGCTCCGAGTAACAGCGCCAGCAGCAAACGGACGCGCTGGCGTTCAAAGAGTGGGGCAAATGCCATTTACATTAATCTTCCAGTTTTGGCACCGGTGAGTCGTCCGGCATTCTGACATGAACCTGAATAATACGTCGGCTGTCAGCCATTGCGACCTTGAACTGGTAACCATCGATGTCAACGGTTTCACCGCGGGCCGGAAGATGGCCGAAGGCCTGCATCACCAGACCACCAATGGTGTCCACTTCTTCATCACTGAAGCTGGTGCCAAAGGTGTCATTGAAGTCTTCAATGGAGGCCAGCGCGCGCACGGTCCAGGTGTGGCGGCTCAGCTGACGGAAGTCGATATCCTCTTCTTCGTCATACTCATCTTCGATTTCGCCCACGATCAGCTCAAGGATGTCTTCGATTGTGACCAGACCGGAAACGCCACCAAATTCATCAATAACAATCGCCATGTGATAGCGCTGGGAGCGAAACTCCTTCAGCATCCGATCCACACGCTTACTTTCCGGCACAACCACGGCCGGGCGTAACACTTTTTCCATACTGAAGGCTTCGGCATCGCTGCGCATAAACGGCAGCAGATCTTTCGCCATCAAAATCCCTTCGATGTGATCTTTGTCTTCGCTAATGACCGGGAAACGTGAGTGAGCCGATTCGATAATCACATCGAGGCACTCGTCCAGCGTCTGGTTGCGTTTCAGGGTAATCATCTGCGAGCGGGGGATCATGATGTCGCGGACGCGCTGGTCGGCGATGTCCATCACCCCTTCGAGCATTTCGCGCGTATCTTCGTCGATAAGGTCGTTCTGCCCGGAATCACGAATCAGCTCCAGCAGTTCATCACGGTTTTTCGGTTCGCCGTGGAAAAGCTGGTTCAGGATGAGGGAGAAAAATCCCTTTTTAGTGGTTGTCGTGTCGCTACTGTGTGAATTGTCGTCGCTCATGGCGTTTGTTAAGGGTTCTCTTGTTAGTTCAACGTTAACCGCCGCGCTATGTCCCTGCGCGGCGGCATGGTAGTCAGTGACTGACTATTCTTTCTCGGCAATGTACGGATCCTCATAGCCCAGAGCAAGCATTATCTCTGTCTCGAGGGATTCCATCTCTTCCGCTTCGTCATCTTCAATATGGTCGTAACCCAGAAGATGCAGGCTACCGTGCACCACCATGTGTGCCCAGTGCGCTTCCAGCGGCTTTTGCTGCTCTTTGGCTTCCTGCTCAACCACCTGACGGCAGATGATCAGATCGCCCAGCAGCGGCATCTCAATGCCCGGAGGGGCTTCGAATGGGAAAGAGAGCACATTGGTCGGCTTATCTTTCCCGCGATAGGTCAGGTTGAGCTCATGGCTTTCTGCTTCATCCACCAGGCGAATCGTGACCTCTGATTCTTCCTGAAACTGGGGGATAACGGCATCCAGCCATTTCTGAAACTGTGCCTCTTCTGGCATGCCGGAATTATCTTCACAGGCCAGCTGTAAATCGAGGATCACCTGACTCATTTCTGTTCATGCTCCTGCGCTTCGCGCTTACGTTCTGCGGCCAGCTCGGCCCTGCGCTTCTGATCTGCCTCTTCCCAGGCCTCATAAGCGTTAACGATACGCGCGACCACCGGGTGGCGTACCACGTCTTCGCTGTGGAAGAAGTTGAAGCTGATTTCGTCTACCTCGGCCAGGACTTCGATGGCGTGACGCAGACCCGATTTGGTGTTACGCGGCAGGTCAATCTGGGTGACGTCACCGGTGATAACCGCTTTCGAGTTAAAGCCAATACGCGTCAGGAACATCTTCATTTGTTCGATGGTGGTGTTCTGGCTCTCATCCAGAATGATGAACGCGTCGTTAAGTGTACGCCCACGCATGTAGGCCAGCGGGGCCACTTCAATCACGTTACGTTCAATGAGCTTTTCAACTTTCTCGAAGCCGAGCATTTCGAACAGCGCGTCGTACAGCGGGCGCAGGTAGGGGTCCACTTTCTGACTTAAATCGCCCGGCAGGAAGCCGAGTTTCTCACCGGCTTCTACAGCAGGGCGGGTCAGCAGGATACGGCGGATCTCCTGACGCTCAAGCGCATCGACAGCAGCAGCAACGGCCAGATAGGTTTTACCCGTACCCGCCGGACCCACGCCAAAGGTGATGTCATGGTCGAGAATGTTGGCGATGTACTGTGCCTGGTTCGGGGTACGAGGCTTAATCACGCCGCGTTTGGTTTTAATGTTGATGGCTTTGCCATAGTCCGGCACGCTTTCCGCGCTCTGCTCAAGCACGCGCGCCTCTTTGATGGCCAGGTGGATCTGTTCAGGTTCAATATCCTGGATCTCACCGCGCATCGGGGCGGTATCAACATACAGGCTGCGGAGAATATCTGCCGCGGCGTTGACGCAGATTGGGCGTCCGGTGAGTTTGAAATGGTTATCGCGACGATTGATTTCGATACCCAGACGTCGCTCCAGTTGTTTGATGTTGTCATCAAACGGCCCGCACAGGCTCAGCAGGCGAGCGTTGTCTGCGGGCTCAAGGCTAATTTCACGCGTATCTATGTTCAAACTGTTCCTCTTTATTTGGTTAACTGACCTGTGGCCACACGGCGTAATAAAACGGTCATTACCGAAATTATTCACGCCATAGAATAAAGGCGCAAGCGTTGCGGTAGATATTGGGGGTGATGAGAGGAAATACAAGGCCTGCCGGACAGGCAGGCCAGAGGGATCAGGGCTGGTAAATACCTACGCCAGAATCGTTGACTTTACGGGTGCGAGAGATAACGGATTCCGGAGTCTGTGCAATACGCAGACCCATTTCGTCCTCAGTGCGTACCACCTTCCCGCGCAGCGAGTTCGTGAGCACTTCGACAATCTCGACGTCCACAAACTTACCAATCATGTCCGGGGTGCCTTCAAAATTCACCACGCGGTTATTTTCGGTTCGACCAGACAGTTCCATGATGCTCTTACGGGAAGTGCCTTCCACCAGAATACGCTGGACAGTGCCGAGCATACGACGGCTCCAGGCGTTGGCCTGCTGGTTGATACGCTCCTGCAAAATATACAGACGCTGCTTTTTCTCTTCTTCCGGCACATCGTCAACCATATCGGCCGCTGGGGTGCCCGGGCGTGCTGAGAAGATGAAGCTGTAGCTGACGTCGAAATTCACCTCGCCGATGAGCTTCATGGTGCGCTCGAAGTCATCAGCGGTTTCGCCAGGGAAGCCGACGATAAAGTCGGAGCTAATCTGGATATCCGGGCGCGCTTCACGCAGCTTGCGGATGGTGGACTTATACTCCAGCACCGTATGTGGACGACCCATCAGGTTCAGCACGCGGTCAGAGCCGCACTGGATCGGCAGGTGCAGGAAGCTCACCAGCTCTGGCGTATCGCGATAGACGTCAATAATGTCGTCGGTAAATTCCATCGGATGGCTGGTGGTAAAGCGAATGCGGTCAATGCCGTCAATCGCCGCCACCAGACGCAGCAGTTCAGCAAAGCTGCCGGTGGTGCCGTCGTAGTTTTCCCCGCGCCAGGCGTTCACATTCTGGCCCAGCAGGTTCACTTCGCGAACGCCCTGCGCGGCAAGCTGCGCGATTTCAAACAGGATATCGTCTGCCGGGCGGCTCACTTCTTCACCACGGGTGTAAGGTACCACGCAGTAAGTACAGTATTTGTTGCAGCCTTCCATGATGGAGACGAAGGCGGTCGGGCCATCAGCGCGCGGCTCTGGCAGACGGTCAAATTTCTCGATCTCCGGGAAACTCACGTCAACCACCGGGCTACGGCTGCCGCGAACCTGATTAATCATCTCTGGCAGGCGGTGAAGGGTCTGAGGGCCAAAAACGATATCCACATAGGGGGCTCTCTGGCGGATCAGCTTACCTTCCTGCGATGCGACGCAGCCACCCACGCCAATGATCAGGTCCGGATTTTTCCGTTTGAGAAGCTTCCAGCGGCCTAACACATGAAAGACTTTTTCCTGTGCTTTTTCACGAATTGAACAGGTGTTCAGCAGCAGCACATCGGCTTCTTTCGCATTTTCAGTCAGCTGGTATCCGTGGGTGGTATCCAGCAGATCGGCCATCTTCGATGAATCGTATTCGTTCATCTGACAGCCCCAGGTTTTTATATGGAGTTTTTTAGTCATCGACTTGCTCAGCTCAGGATTGCAAGCCGCGTATTGTAATGCTTTGGTGCGGTTGTGACCAGTATGAAGGTTGTCAACCTCAGGGCCGCAAAAATCCGGTAAACTTAAGGTATTCTCCAATAAGGAATAGTGACCATGACACTCCTGAACACCGAAGTTGCCGTTGTTGGCGGCGGTATGGTCGGCGGCGCACTGGCGCTGGGGCTGGCGCAGCAGGGATTTGACGTAACCGTTATTGAACAGGCGGCTCCGCCGGTATTCGATCCTTCCAGCCAACCGGACGTGCGTATTTCCGCCATCAGCGCGTCCTCTGTTGATCTGCTTCGCGGGCTGGGCGTCTGGGAGGCGGTGCTGGCGATGCGCGCGCACCCTTACAGCCGTCTTGAAACCTGGGAGTGGGAAAATGCTCACGTCTCGTTTGACGCCGCCGAGCTGAAACTGCCGCGCCTGGGCTATATGGTGGAAAACAACGTGCTCCAGCAGGCACTCTGGCAGGCGCTGGAGGCGCACCCGAAGGTGACGCTGCGCGTTCCGGACTCGCTGAAAGCCCTGCATCGTCATGAAGGTGGATATCTCCTGACGCTGGATAACGACGATGAGCTGGCCGTGAAGCTGTTAGTGGGGGCGGATGGCGCGAACTCTCAGGTCAGGCAGATGGCAGGCATTGGGATCCATGCCTGGCAGTATCAGCAATCCTGCATGCTGATCACCGTGCAGTCAGAAAACGCGCCGGGCGAAAGCACCTGGCAGCATTTTACGCCGAACGGCCCGCATGCATTCTTACCGTTGTTTGATAACTGGGCTTCGCTGGTGTGGTACGACAAGCCGGCGCGTATTCGACATTTGCAGGGGCTGTCCATGGAACAGTTGCAGCGCGAAATCCGCCAGCACTTCCCGCGCCGTCTGGGTAACGTGACCCCGGTTGCCGCTGGCGCATTCCCGCTGATGCGACGCCATGCGTTGCAGTATGCCCGTGAAGGGCTGGCCCTGGTGGGAGACGCGGCGCACACCATTCATCCGCTGGCGGGGCAGGGGGTTAACCTGGGATACCGTGACGTCGATGCGTTACTGGATGTGCTGGGTAACGCTCGCGCCCACGCGGAAGCCTGGGCCAGCCATGAGGTACTGAAGCGCTACCAGACGCGCCGTATGGCGGATAACTTCATTATGCAGTCGGGGATGGATCTGTTCTATGCCGGGTTCAGCAATGACGTGGGTCCGGTGCGGATATTGCGCAATATTGGATTGATGGCGGCGGAGCGCGCCGGTGGTCTGAAGCGTCAGGCACTGAAATACGCCCTCGGACTCTGATCTTTATTCCCTCTCCCCGTGGGCTGAGGGTTCCCCACAAATTAATGCGAGCACTGAGCAATCCCCTCGCCCCTCCGGGGAGAGGGTTAGGGTGAGGGGAACATA
>NZ_JBLVYK010000190.1:0-297 GCF_048284255.1 Enterobacter cloacae complex sp.6700776
CATCAATAACCACATAGCCCACATTCCCTGAGGTTCGCAAGTATTGCCCAACTACGTTAATGTTATTTTCAGTAAACACTTGGTTGATACTGTTCATGATACCAGGGCGGTTTTCATGAATATGCAGTAGACGGTTAGTATCATCCATATGCACTGGCAGCGAAACTTCAGGGAAGTTAACCGCAGATAATGTTGAACCGTTATCTGAGTATTTTGCCAGTTTGCTTGCCACTTCTAAACCGATATTTTCTTGCGCTTCTTCCGTTGAACCACCGATATGTGGAGTCAGGATAACGT
>NZ_JBLVYK010000191.1:0-297 GCF_048284255.1 Enterobacter cloacae complex sp.6700776
CTGTCTATCCTGTCTTGCGATAGTCACGCTATGCCCATCTAATTTAATTCTTACCTCAGTTTTTAAATTTTGCGGTAACGTTTATTTTGGTTCCCTCATCAATGAGGGCAGCATAGTTTAAGTTTTTGATATTGTTCCGTTATGGGGAATTCCATCGCGACAAATGTTTATTGAAGATAGCTTGAACTAGCTTGTGTGGTACTTTTCTTACATCTAAGGTTTTGGGTAAAGTAATAACCTGATAAATCATTCGGGATTTCCAGCTATTAATAAAGGAAATAACAAATAGAATAAAAT
>NZ_JBLVYK010000192.1:0-297 GCF_048284255.1 Enterobacter cloacae complex sp.6700776
TCACCGTCAAGGGTTTCGTTCATCAATTGAACCAGTTTGCCGGTTGTATCTTTACGCAGCAGTTCATCCCAACGGTCGCCCCACATAACTTTGATAACTTGCCAGCCAGCACCACTGAAGATGCCTTCTAATTCGTTAACGATTTTACCGTTACCTGTTACTGGGCCATCAAGACGTTGCAGGTTACAGTTAATAACGAAGACTAAGTTATCTAACTTATCGCGAGTTGCGAGAGTAATTGCACCTTGAGATTCTGACTCATCCACCTCACCATCACCTAAGAACGCATAAACACGC
>NZ_JBLVYK010000193.1:0-296 GCF_048284255.1 Enterobacter cloacae complex sp.6700776
TGTGTTCGCAGTAAAGGATGGTGGAGCTATGCGGGATCGAACCGCAGACCTCCTGCGTGCAAGGCAGGCGCTCTCCCAGCTGAGCTATAGCCCCATCGTAGTTATCTCTCTACCGGTAATTTTTGTTGAGGCAAGGCGTGGTGACACGAAGCATACTCAGGTATGTGAGTGTCGCCGCAACGCAGCATCAGCAAAAATTTGGTAGGCCTGAGTGGACTTGAACCACCGACCTCACCCTTATCAGGGGTGCGCTCTAACCACCTGAGCTACAAGCCTGCAGAGATTTTTTACTGCTG
>NZ_JBLVYK010000194.1:0-296 GCF_048284255.1 Enterobacter cloacae complex sp.6700776
GTTTACCAATTGCGCTTAATACTGCGCAAGAGTTGGCATCACAGCCCATGTCTGAACTGGTATAACCGATTTCACGAACGGTTTTACGCGTAATTTCTTCAATATCGACCCATGCACTGGTAGTGATTTCACCACCAACCATGACCATGCCGGTTTTGACATAGGTTTCGCAAGCTACGCGCGCTTTTGGGTCTTGTTCAAGAATAGCATCAAGGACCGCATCAGAAATTTGGTCTGCAATTTTATCAGGATGCCCTTCTGATACGGACTCAGAAGTAAAGAGGTGTGTAGACATG
>NZ_JBLVYK010000195.1:0-296 GCF_048284255.1 Enterobacter cloacae complex sp.6700776
TGATAGAAGAACAAGGTCAGGGGGTTGGTAAACAGGCTCGAGACCTTGAGACTATAGGGATGATGCCTTTGCTTTTAAGAAATATATTGGCAACTATCCCTAAAGAGTTATTACCTGATGAAATTGATTCAACAATACCACGACAACCGAGAGATGCAGATCCAGGACCTGCTGATCCTAATGCTCCTACAGGTCCTACAGAACCATTAGACAGAGGGATAACCATTAATGTTGGTGGGATTAATATTGATAATCGTAGCTATAATTATGATAGTCATGATATGACGACCACTAAT
>NZ_JBLVYK010000196.1:0-296 GCF_048284255.1 Enterobacter cloacae complex sp.6700776
TAGCCACATTTAAGCACTCTTTTAGCACTTAACACAAAGAGTTTTAAAATTTCTACGCATTTACATTTAATTAACACCATGATTTAACAGTAAATTCTTGCAAAATGAAATTTTGCGTGGGGTGTGAAATCTTTTCTTCTGAGGAGCGCAATTTAATGCTTGGCGTTTGTGTAGGCTCGAAATAAAATGTATTCCGAATTTTAAATAAAAATCCCGCTCGTGTTAGCACGAAACAAAATAACAATAGGTTCGACCATTATGCAAAAATGGATAATAACGATACTTATGCTTTATAC
>NZ_JBLVYK010000197.1:0-295 GCF_048284255.1 Enterobacter cloacae complex sp.6700776
TTTTGTTTTTTACCTCATCTGAGGCCGCTTGTAAATGCTGAGGCTGTTTTTCATTTGCAATTGTGTTTTTGTAAAGCAAATTTTTACCCCCCTGATCTACATGTCCATAACCATGCAAAACAATTCCACTTTCGGCATTTTTATTGATTGCTGAAAGAGTCATATACGTTTTCCAGTTTCCGTCTTTATCAATACGCTTGTTCACTTTTCCAATCACGCTATGGTACTCACCGGACTCCTTATCCTTTGCGATCCCCTGCATGAATCCTTTACGCGACTCAACAAGGAAATAATC
>NZ_JBLVYK010000198.1:0-295 GCF_048284255.1 Enterobacter cloacae complex sp.6700776
GACGTAGTACTGATGATCGGAAAAATGTGCCTTATTCCGTATTCATGACACCGGCACTGTCCAGGGTTGGTATGACAGAAGAACAGGCCAGAGAGAGTGGTGCTGATATTCAGGTGGTGACATTGCCTGTAGCTGCAATTCCGCGTGCCAGAGTGATGAATGATACTCGTGGGGTATTAAAAGCGATTGTTGATAATAAAACCCAACGTATATTAGGGGCATCACTGCTGTGTGTTGACTCCCACGAGATGATTAATATAGTGAAAATGGTGATGGATGCCGGGCTGCCTTATAG
>NZ_JBLVYK010000199.1:0-294 GCF_048284255.1 Enterobacter cloacae complex sp.6700776
GACAAGGCGAGCGGCTTGGGTGCCGGCGATCAGAACCGGATCGGCACTCACGTCGAGCGAGCGAGGTCTCGTACTACGTCCCTAGGCAAGCCGGTACCGCACACTTGCGCCGCTTTCTCTGCCAACCAGCTGATACCACGGTGTGCCTGCCTGGCGCTGCTCAACGCGTCTCACCCATGCAGCTGGCCATCAAGCAGGAAGTTGACCTTCCTCCGCCGCTGCGCATCCATAAGCATGCCGGCGATCATCAGAATGCATAAAGCTGCCGAGCCGGCAGCTTTATGCATTCTGATG
>NZ_JBLVYK010000019.1:0-80511 GCF_048284255.1 Enterobacter cloacae complex sp.6700776
AGTGCCGCTACGTTTTCGCTGCGGCGCGGGGTGTGCATATTACGCTTTCCCGCTTCAGAGTCAAGCGTTTATTTTGCTTTTCTCTGCTGACCCGGCGGCGTGTATGCCGTTGTTCCGTGTCAGTGGAGGCGCATTATAGGGAGTTCTTCTGAAGTGACAAGCACTAAATACAAAAAACTTTTCGTTCGCTCACTTTTCAAACTCAACGCTTATTTAACCCGCGAATCGTCCGTTAAACGTGCAATTTCACGGGCAAAACTGGCCACTTGATTCCAGTCGGTATAAACCACTTCTTTACGCGTATCCGTTTCCCCGCCCGTCATCTTCATGATCAGGCGGATCATAAAGCGGTCATACCAGCGGTAACGCGGGTAACGCAGCGCGCCCGCAAAGACAGAACAGATATCGGGCTGCCATGGCGAGCTCAGCAAAAACTTGCGCGTATAGCTGTTAGTCTGCGGTGTACGCTTCTCTGCTTTACGGGCAACCAGGTTGACCGAGTAAAACGCGCCGGGAAGCTTAGCGAGCTCCGCCGTATGCTTTTTCACAAAGCGATCCAGCGCCGGATGGAAATGACCGTAACGAATTGAAGCGCCAATGACCACACGGTCGTAATCCTGCCAGGCAATCTGTTCAGTGCGATTCAGGTTCACCACATCAGAATAAATGCCCAGCTCTTTGAGTTCAGAAGCCAGATATGAAGCAATCTCACGCGTTTGCCCATCACGCGTTGAGAAAAGAATTAACGTTTTCACCAATGTCTCCTTACTCACGCCAGAATGTTGGGGTAAACAGCACCAGCAGCGTAAAGACCTCAAGACGACCAAACAGCATATTGGCGATTAAGATCCACTTTGCCACCGGGTTCATACTGGCGAAATTATCCGCCACGACACCCAGCCCCGGCCCCAGGTTGTTTAACGTTGCCACCACAGAGGCGAAGGCAGAGAAATCATCCACGCCCGTGGCGATAATCGCCAGCATACTGACAATAAAAACCAGCGCATAAGCGGAGAAGAATCCCCACACCGCTTCGAGGATACGCTCCGGCAGTGCACGATTGCCCAGCTTGATGCTGTAAACCGCATTCGGGTGGACGAGACGTTTAAGTTCACGGTTCCCCTGCTTGAACAGCAGCAGAATACGGATCACCTTCAGGCCGCCGCCCGTCGACCCGGCACAGCCGCCGATAAACGCAGAGCACAACAGCAGCACCGGCAGGAACAGCGGCCAACGCGCAATACTGTCCGTGGTGAAACCGGCGGTTGTCGCCATCGATACCACCTGGAAGAAGGCCTGGTTCAGGGTCGTGACCGCCGAGTTATAGACATCGTGGAACCACAGTACCAGGGTACAGATGATCACCAGGGTCAACTGGACGCCAATAAACATCCGGAATTCCGGGTCGCGCCAGTACACCTTCAGGCTCCGTCCGCTAAGCAACGAGAAGTGTAGACCGTAGTTACAGCCTGAGATCAGCAAAAAGATGGCAATGATGGTATTGATCGTCGGGCTGTCGAAGTACCCAACGCTGGCATCGTGGGTGGAGAACCCGCCGATAGCGATAGTGGCAAAGCTGTGCCCGATGGCATCAAACGCAGGCATCCCCGCAAACCACAGCGCCAGCGCGCAGGCCACCGTCAGCAGGACATAAATAAGCCAAAGGGTTTTCGCCGTCTCCGCAATACGCGGGCGCATCTTGTTATCTTTCAACGGGCCAGGCATTTCAGCCCGGTAAAGCTGCATCCCCCCGACGCCCAGAATCGGCAGGATAGCCACCGCCAGCACGATGATCCCCATACCGCCGAACCACTGGAGCATCTGCCGGTAAAAGAGAATTGCATGCGGGAGTGAATCCAGCCCCACAAGCGTGGTGGCCCCGGTGGTCGTTAATCCGGAGAACGATTCAAAAAACGCATCCGTGACGGTGAGATTCGGTTGTTCAGAGAAGATAAACGGCAGCGCACCCACGCTTCCCAGTACCGTCCAGAACAGGACCACGATCAGAAAACCCTCCCGGGATTTCAGTTCACCTTTCTCACGGCGGTTTGGCCACCACAGCAGGGAGCCAATCGTCAGCGCGACAAAAAAGGTTTGCGTAAATGCACGCCCCGCGCCGTCCCGGTAGATGAGCGCCACCAGTCCGGGAATGATCATTGTCCCGGAGAAAAGTATGACCAGCAATCCAACGATTCGGGTAATGGCACGAAAATGCATCTCTGCCGCTTCCTTAGGTATTCAAAATTGTGAGGTGGGGATTATTCTTCAATCGGCAGTAATTGCAATGAACCGCGACTAAAATCAGCGAGTTTTGCTGAAAAAGCAGCCAGTTCCGCCTGAGGAAGCGCCACGCGTAATTGCACCATTGCCTGATAATCACTGTGTGCGATGACGCCGTTAAACTGTTTAAGCAGTGCTTCGATACCCGATAGCTGGGCGTAATCGCATAACAAAGTATATTCCGTAAGTGGCGTTTTGCGGGTTGTTATCAGCAGATTAAGCGCCTGCTGGACACCCCCTCCGTAGGCTTTAACCAGCCCTCCGGTGCCTAACAAAATGCCCCCGTAGTAGCGGACCACGACGGCGGTGATTTCACCCACGCCGCTGCCCATCAACTGGGATAGCATCGGTTTTCCGGCCGTACCCGCCGGTTCACCGTCGTCAGAAAACCCGAGCTGCTGTGAGTCGTCTGGCGGCCCTGCGACCCACGCCACACAGTGATGGCGGGCATCGGGGTGCTGCGCGCGGACGGACTCGACGAACGCCTTCGCCGCCTCCACGCCGTCAGTATGCGCCAACAGCGTGATAAAGCGGCTTTTCTTGATTTCCTCAACAAAGGTGACCGGCTCGGCCGGTATCAGCCAGCTTTCCATCAGGCCAGCTTCAGATCTCGCGTCATGTTCTCGATGCTGTTCTCGTGAATAACCACGTTATCCTCGATACGAATGCCGCCAAACGGCTTCAGCGCTTCAATTTTCTCC
Source organism: Enterobacter cloacae complex sp.6700776 (assembly GCF_048284255.1). Lineage (NCBI taxonomy): Bacteria > Pseudomonadati > Pseudomonadota > Gammaproteobacteria > Enterobacterales > Enterobacteriaceae > Enterobacter > Enterobacter cloacae complex sp.6700776. Next base: position 2,982 of record NZ_JBLVYK010000019.1, read on the forward strand.
CAGTTGAAGTGCTTGCTGAACTGCCCTTCCCGCCACGGCGCCAGCAGGGATTCAATAAAGTAGATGCCCGGCTCAATGGTCAATACCATACGCGGCGCCAGAACGCGGGTGCAGCGCAGATAAGGATATTTAGACGGTGCCGCCAGGTGCGTACCGGTATCATCCTGCATAAAGCCCGCGACGTCATGAACCTGTAAACCCAGCGGGTGGCCGATACCGTGCGGCATAAATGGCCCGGTCAGATCGTTCTCAACCATCGCCTCTTCGCTCATGTCTTTGACAATCTGATGCTTACGCAGCAGTTTAGCGATGCGCTGATGGAACTGGATGTGATAATCCACATAGCTGGTTCCGGCCTTCATGGTGCCAATCAGCGCCAGCTGTTCGTCGTTCACGTCTTTGATCAATTGCGCAAAATCAGTATCCGCATTCGCCGCCCAGGTACGGGTCAGGTCTGCCGCATAGCCATTGTACTCAGCCCCCGCGTCCAACAGGAAGCTGCGCATCTCAGCCGGAACCTGATGATCCAGTTTGGTGTAGTGCAGAACCGAGGCATGTTCATTCAGCGCCACGATGTTGCTGTACGGCACGTCGGTATCGCGGTGGCCGGTCGCCGTCAGGTAGGCCTGATTGATATCGAACTCGCTCATACCGGACTGGAACGCTTCGTGCGCCGCACGGTGGCCATTCACCGCCGTTTTTTGCGCTTCACGCATGCAGTAAAGTTCGTAGTCGGTCTTGTAGGCGCGATAGTAGTGCAGATAATCCAGCACGCCTTTCGGGTTGAGTTTATCTGCCGGAATATCCAGACCCAGCGCACGCTCAGGAACCGGACCAATGTAGCCGATGTTCCCACGCGCCGCTGGCAACTGGCTGCCAATGCCGTCTGCTTTTGGCAGCGCAATCACGTCAATTTCTTCGGTCCAGAATGAGGTCGGCAGCGGCTCCACGTTGTGCCAGTAATCGACCGGCAGGTAGAACCACAGTTTCGGCTTGTTCACGCCATCCACCAGCAGCCAGCAATTTGGAACCTGCGTGACAGGCACCCAGGCTTTAAACTGCGGGTTAACCTTGAAGGGATAAGCGTGGTCATCAAGAAAAGTATTCATCAGCTCGCCGGAGTGGATCAGCAGGGCATCCAGCTTGAAGCGGGCCAGTACATCGCGGGTACGTTCCTGTAGGGTAACGATATGATTTTTATAAAGCGAAGCCAGTGAGTCCATCATTCTTCCTTTCGTTTTTTTGACCTCAAGTCATCGCATCTTAGCACACCTCACTCCGGCTGCGTGATTTCCACCGACCGTGATCAGCGCAGCAATTTCTTAATGACTAATTTGCATTTTATTAACATAAATTCCACACTCCGTTTCATCTGGTATGACCAGATCCAATTGCTGGATTCAGGAGACCGACATGCTCTACAAAGGTGACACCCTGTACGTAGACTGGCTGGAAGATGGCATTGCCGAACTGGTGTTCGATGCCCCCGGCTCAGTGAACAAGCTTGATACCGCGACGGTGGCCAGTCTTGGCCAGGCGCTGGATGTACTTGAAAAGCAATCAGATTTGAAAGGGCTGCTGCTGCGCTCCAACAAAGCGGCCTTTATCGTTGGCGCGGATATCACCGAATTCCTGTCGCTGTTCCTGGTGCCCGAAGAACAGCTGAGCCAGTGGCTGCACTTTGCGAACAGCGTCTTTAATCGTCTGGAAGATCTGCCTGTCCCGACCCTTTCTGCCGTTAACGGTTACGCGCTGGGCGGCGGCTGCGAATGCGTGTTAGCCACTGATTACCGTCTGGCGACCCCAGACCTGCGCATCGGCCTGCCGGAAACCAAACTGGGCATTATGCCGGGCTTTGGTGGCTCGGTGCGTATGCCGCGCATGTTGGGTGCCGACAGCGCGCTGGAAATCATTGCCGCAGGTAAAGATGTCGGCGCGGAACAGGCGCAGAAAATCGGTCTGGTGGACGGCGTGGTTAAGCCTGAAAAACTGATTGAAGGCGCTGTCGCCATACTGCGTCAGGCGATTAACGGCGATCTCGACTGGAAAGCCAAACGTCAGCCAAAGCTGGAGCCGTTGAAGCTCAGCAAAATTGAAGCCACCATGAGCTTCACCATCGCCAAGGGCATGGTGATGCAGACGGCGGGTAAACACTACCCGGCGCCGATCACGGCGGTGAAAACCATTGAAGCGGCAGCCCGTCTGGGCCGTGATGAAGCCCTGAAGCTGGAAAACCAGAGCTTTGTCCCGCTGGCGCACACCAACGAAGCCCGCGCGCTGGTTGGTATCTTCCTTAACGATCAGTTCGTGAAGGGCAAAGCCAAACAACTCACCAAAAACGTTGAAACGCCAAAACACGCGGCGGTACTCGGCGCGGGCATTATGGGTGGCGGCATCGCCTACCAGTCTGCATGGAAAGGCGTGCCGGTAGTGATGAAAGACATCAACGAGAAATCCCTGACGCTGGGCATGACCGAAGCGGCCAAGCTGCTGAATAAACAGCTTGAGCGCGGCAAAATTGACGGTCTGAAGCTTGCAGGCGTGATCTCCACCATCCAGCCAACGCTGGAATACAGCAGCTTTGAGCGCGTGGACATGGTGGTTGAAGCGGTCGTTGAGAATCCGAAAGTCAAAAAAGCAGTGCTGGCCGAGACGGAAGAGAAGGTGCGTCCTGAGACCGTACTGGCCTCCAACACCTCCACTATTCCTATCAGCGAGCTGGCAAGCGTGCTGAAGCGTCCGGAAAACTTCTGCGGAATGCACTTCTTTAACCCGGTGCATCGCATGCCGCTGGTCGAAGTGATCCGCGGGGAAAAAACCTCCGACGAAACCATCGCCAAAGTGGTGGCGTGGGCGAGCAAGATGGGCAAAACGCCAATCGTCGTTAACGACTGCCCGGGCTTCTTCGTTAACCGCGTGCTGTTCCCGTACTTCGCCGGTTTCAGCCAGCTGCTGCGCGACGGCGCAGACTTCCGCAAAATCGACAAAGTGATGGAAAAACAGTTCGGCTGGCCGATGGGCCCGGCGTACCTGCTGGACGTTGTCGGCATCGACACTGCCCATCACGCGCAGGCGGTGATGGCGGCGGGCTTCCCGCAGCGCATGCAGAAAGATTATCGCGACGCCATTGACGCCCTGTTCGACGCCAACCGCTTTGGGCAGAAAAACGGTCTGGGCTTCTGGCGCTATAAAGAAGACAGCAAAGGCAAACCGAAGAAAGAAGAAGATCCGGCGGTGGATGGCCTGCTGGCCGACGTCAGTCAGCCAAAACGCGACTTCACTGACGATGAGATCATCGCCCGGATGATGATCCCGATGATCAACGAAGTAGTGCGTTGCCTAGAAGAAGGCATTATCGCCAGCCCGGCAGAAGCGGATATGGCGCTGGTGTACGGCCTCGGCTTCCCTCCGTTCCACGGCGGCGCGTTCCGTTGGCTGGATACGCTCGGCAGCGCTCGCTATCTCGATATGGCTCAGCAATATCAGCACCTCGGTCCGCTTTATGAGGTGCCGGAAGGTCTGCGTAACAAAGCGCGCCATAACGAACCCTACTACCCAGCAGTTGAGCCAGCCCGTCCGGTTGGCACGCTGAAAACGGCTTAAGGAGTCACAATGGAAAAGGTTGTCATTGTTGATGCAATTCGTACCCCGATGGGCCGTTCAAAAGGCGGTGCATTCCGTAACGTGCGTGCGGAAGATCTCTCGGCGCACCTGATGCGTAGCCTGCTGGCGCGTAACCCGGCGCTGGACCCTGCTGCGCTGGACGATATTTACTGGGGCTGCGTCCAGCAGACGCTGGAGCAGGGTTTCAACATCGCCCGTAACGCGTCTCTGCTGGCGGAGATCCCGCATTCGGTTCCGGCGGTCACCGTCAACCGTCTTTGCGGTTCGTCGATGCAGGCGCTGCACGACGCGGCACGGATGATCATGACCGGCGATGCGCAGGCCTGTCTGGTGGGCGGCGTGGAGCACATGGGCCACGTGCCGATGAGCCACGGGGTCGATTTCCATCCGGGCATGAGCCGCAACGTGGCGAAAGCCGCCGGTATGATGGGCCTGACCGCCGAGATGCTCTCCCGTCTGCACGGCATCAGCCGTGAAATGCAGGATGCCTTTGCCGCGCGCTCACATGCCCGCGCCTGGGCCGCCACGCAGTCTGGTGCCTTTAAGAATGAGATCATCCCAACCGGCGGTCACGACGCAGACGGCGTACTGAAGCAGTTCAGCTACGACGAAGTTATCCGTCCTGAAACCACTGTTGAAGCGCTTTCTACCCTGCGTCCGGCGTTTGATCCGGTCACCGGCACGGTAACGGCGGGCACCTCGTCTGCCCTGTCCGACGGTGCCGCCGCCATGTTAGTGATGAGCGAAAGCCGCGCCCGCGAATTAGGCCTGACGCCACGCGCCCGCGTGCGTTCGATGGCAGTCGTGGGCTGCGATCCTTCCATCATGGGTTACGGTCCGGTCCCGGCGTCAAAACTGGCGCTGAAAAAAGCGGGGCTGAGCGCAAGTGATATCGACCTCTTTGAGATGAACGAAGCGTTCGCCGCGCAGATCCTGCCGTGCATTAAAGATCTGGGGCTGATGGATCAGATCGACGAGAAGATTAACCTCAATGGCGGCGCGATAGCCCTCGGTCACCCGCTGGGCTGCTCCGGGGCGCGTATCAGCACCACGCTGATCAACCTGATGGAACGCAAAGATGCCCAGTTCGGACTGGCGACGATGTGTATCGGGTTGGGTCAGGGGATCGCGACGGTGTTTGAGAGAGTGTAAATGTAAATAAGGAAAAGTATCTTAAAGCCAATGACGTCAGAACAAGGCGGCAAGCGAGCGAATCCCGATGAGCTTACATTAGTAAGTGATTCGGGTGAACGAGCGCAGCCAACGCAGTTATGGCGCCATTGGCGAAGAGAGACAGTTTAGTTGCCGTTCTTCCCGCCTGTCAGGGGCGGGTTTTTTACATTATTGCAGCAGTGAAATATCCGCCACGCGCAGGAACAGCTCACGCAGTTTCTCAAGCATCGAGAGACGGTTAATACGCAGCTCTTTATCTTCCACGTTCACCATCACCTTCTCGAAGAAGGCATCAATGACGTCACGTAGCTCCGCCAGCTCCACCAGCGCTTCCTGGTAGCGACCTTCCGCGAAATACGGCTCCAGCTTGTCGCGCAGCACCACAACCTGCATCGCCAGAGAAATCTCTTCCGGCTCTTTCAGGGTTGCAGCGTTTACGCGTTCGTTCAGCGTCTCGTCGGATTTCGCGAGGATGTTGGATACACGCTTGTTGGCCGCGGCCAGCGCAGACGCCGCTTCCAGCGTACGGAAGTGGGATACCGCCTTCATACGCGCATCGAAATCTGCCGGACGGGTCGGACGACGCGCCAGCACCGCCTGAATGGTATCAACGGAGTAACCTTCGTCCTGATACCACGCGCGGAAACGACCGAGCATAAAGTCGATAACATCATCCACAACCTTCGCGTTGGTCAGCTTATCGCCGTACAGACGGACCGCTTCTTCGGTCAGCGTTTGCAGATCGAGATTGAGGTTCTTCTCTACGATGATGCGCAGCACGCCCAGCGCAGCACGACGCAGCGCAAACGGGTCTTTGTCGCCTTTCGGATGCTGACCGATACCGAAGATGCCCGCCAGGGTGTCCATCTTATCGGCAATCGCCACGGCGCAGGCAACCGGGTTAGACGGCAGATCGTCACCGGCAAAGCGCGGCTGATACTGCTCGTTCAGGGCCACAGCCACGTCTTCCGCTTCGCCGTCATGACGCGCGTAGTGCATGCCCATCACGCCCTGGGTGTCGGTAAATTCGAACACCATATTGGTCATCAGGTCGCACTTGGAGAGCAGGCCCGCGCGGGTAGCGTGGTTAACGTCGGCGCCAATTTCACGGGCAATCCAGCCGGACAGCTCCGCGATACGGTCAGTCTTGTCGCGCAGCGTACCCAGCTGCTGCTGGAAGAGTACGGTTTGCAGACGCGGCAGGTTATCTTCCAGACGTTTTTTACGGTCGGTGTTGAAGAAGAACTCGGCGTCCGCCAGACGTGGACGCACCACTTTCTCGTTACCGGAGATAATCTGGCTCGGATCTTTCGATTCGATGTTCGCGACGAAGATGAAGTTTGGCAGCAGCTGGCCGTCGTTGGCGTAAACCGGGAAGTACTTTTGGTCACCCTTCATGGTGTACACCAGCGCTTCAGCCGGAACGGCCAGGAATTTCTCTTCGAATTTCGCGGTCAGCACAACCGGCCATTCGACCAGAGAGGTCACTTCTTCCAGCAGGCTATCGCTCAGATCGGCATTACCGCCAATTTTGCGCGCCGCTTCTTCGGCGTCAGCTTTGATTTTGGCTTTACGCTGTTCGTAGTCAGCAATGACCTTACCGCGCTCCAGCAGGATCTGCGGGTACTGATCAGCATTGTCGATGGTGAACTCCGGCTCGCCCATAAAGCGATGGCCGCGGATCACGCGATCGGACGCCACGCCCAGAATGGTCGCCGGAATAACGGTATCGCCCAGCAGCAGGGTCACGGTGTGAACCGGACGCACAAAGTGAACGTCAGACGCGCCCCAGCGCATCAGCTTAGGAATCGGCAGCTTAGCCAGCGAGGTCGCAATCATATCTGGCAGCAGCGCTTCCGCGCTTTCGCCTTTCACATGGGCACGATACAGCAGCCATTCACCTTTGTCGGTGGTCAGACGTTCGGCCTGATCGACGGTGATACCGCAGCCGCGCGCCCAGCCTTCAGCCGCTTTGCTCGGCTTGCCTTCCGCGTCGAACGCCTGGGCAATGGCCGGGCCACGTTTTTCAACTTCGCGATCCGGCTGGGACGCCGCCAGGTTTGCCACTTTCAGCGCCAGACGACGCGGCGCAGCAAACCACTCAATTTTACCGTGCGCCAGGCCAGCGTTATCCAGCTCAGCAGTGACGTTCGCAGCGAAAGATTCAGCCAGGCTGCGCAGGGCTTTTGGTGGCAGCTCTTCAGTGCCGATTTCCACCAGGAAAGTTTTCTCAGACATGGCCGCCTCTTATTTGTTTCGGTTGCACATCGGGAAGCCAAGGGCTTCACGGGACGCGTAGTAAGCTTCAGCAACGGCTTTGGTCAGGGTACGAATACGCAGAATGTAGCGCTGACGTTCAGTCACGGAGATCGCTTTGCGGGCATCCAGCAGGTTGAAGCTGTGGGCAGCCTTCAGAATACGCTCGTAGGCAGGCAGAGGCAGCGGAGTCTCCAGCGCCAGCAGCTGCTGGGCTTCTTTCTCGTACTGCTCGAAGCAGGTGAACAGGAAGTCCACGTCCGCGTATTCGAAGTTATAGGTGGATTGCTCCACTTCGTTCTGATGGAACACGTCGCCGTAGGTGGTTTTACCCAGCGGGCCGTCGCTCCAGACCAGGTCGTAAACGCTGTCTACGCCCTGAATGTACATGGCCAGACGTTCCAGACCATAGGTGATTTCGCCGGTGATCGGTTTACATTCCAGACCGCCAACCTGCTGGAAGTAGGTGAACTGGGTCACTTCCATGCCGTTCAGCCACACTTCCCAACCCAGACCCCAGGCACCCAGCGTTGGGTTTTCCCAGTTATCTTCCACGAAACGAATGTCGTGAATGGTCGGATCCATACCCAGCTCTTTCAGTGACCCGAGGTACAGTTCCTGAATATTGTCAGGTGATGGCTTAATCACCACCTGGAACTGATAGTAGTGCTGCAAACGGTTCGGGTTTTCGCCGTAACGGCCATCGGTCGGACGACGGGATGGCTGAACATAGGCGGTCGCCATCGGCTCTGGCCCTAACGCGCGCAGACTGGTCATCGGGTGTGAGGTGCCTGCGCCAACTTCCATGTCCAAAGGTTGAACAATGGTGCAGCCCTGACGAGCCCAGTAATCCTGTAAGGTCAGGATCAGGCCCTGGAAGGTCTTGGTATCAAACTTTTGCATAGTATTTCGTGCTGGATACGTGTGGTTTTAAATGGAAGGGATCAGTATACCCGCTGGCTGCAAGATATACAGTACGAAACGGGGTTGTTTAGGGAAAATTGGGGAATAAGCCCTACAGCCAGAACCTGCGAAGGCTCTGGTTGCTGCTTATACGAGCAATTTAGCGCATTGAGAGATGTAAAAACTGGCCGTCTGCATCAAAAGAGCAGACAAAGCCCTCTTTACGCGCCGTATAGCCTTTCAGTTCATAGCTGCCCTGAAAGCGCTCGAAGCCGTTAATATGAATTTTCTGTGCTTCGGAATTATAGCGGTGAGCCGCCTGATCCCTGCACAGCTGTTCCATATTCAGGGAACGCTCCGGGCTCATTTTCCCCTGCTGCGCTTTTTGGACTGGAGCCTCCTGAGAAGCACTGCACCCTGCTAATAAAAGCAGCAGAAAGAGTGACGCCCCACGCTTCATCATCATTTTTATTACCGCCCTGGTCAGTGGCTGTTATTTTTAGTAGCAACACGTTTATAGATTAATGTTCAACATTCTGCGAATCTCGCCAGCTCCCGACAAGACAGCCTGGTTAAACTCAGAATTTTCCAAGTGAAAAGTTTTACGCAATCGCAGTCACACTTTCTTTATCAGGAATACAGAGGAACTGATGCAGTCAAAAATTAACTGGATTGATAACCTGCGGGGAATAGCCTGTCTGATGGTGGTGATGATCCACACTACGACCTGGTATGTCACGAACGCGCACAGTATCAGCCCTGTTAACTGGGATGTCGCCAATATTCTGAACTCAGCCTCACGCGTGAGCGTCCCGCTGTTCTTTATGATTTCCGGTTTTCTCTTTTTTGGCGAGCGTAGCGCGCAGCCGAGACATTTCATCCGTATTGTCTCCTGTTTGCTGTTTTACAGCGCCATTTCACTGCTCTATATCATCCTGTTCACTTCAATTAACGCTGAACGTTCCCTGCTCAATTTGTTGCAAAAACCGGTGTTCTATCATCTGTGGTTTTTCTTCGCGATAATGGTTATCTATCTGGTTTCGCCGTTAATTCAGGTAAAAAACGTTAGCGGTAAAATGCTGCTGGCCTTGATGGTAATAATCGGGATCGTGGCAAACCCGAATACCGTCTCACAGAAAATTGATGGCTTTGAATGGCTGCCCGTTAACCTCTATATCAACGGCGATACGTTTTATTACGTGCTGTACGGCATGCTGGGGCGCGCCATCGGCATGATGGAGACGCAGAAGAGAGGAATAAACTGGCTTTGCGCGGCAGCATTTATCGCCGGTGTGTTTATTATCTCTCGAGGGACGCTGCACGAGCTGCAATGGCGCGGAAACTTTGCCGATACCTGGTATCTCTACTGCGGGCCGATGGTCTTTATCTGCGCGGTTTCGCTGCTGACTCTGGTTAAAAACACCCTGAATGCCCGCCCGCTTCCGGTGCTGGGGTTTATCTCTCGCCACTCGCTGGGCATTTACGGTTTTCACGCGCTGGTGATCCACGCCCTGCGCACCCGAGGCGTTGAGCTTAAAAGCTGGCCGGTGCTGGATATTGTCTGGATATTTACCGTTACGCTGGTTGTCAGCCTGCTGCTCTCAATGCTGCTGCAACGCATCGATACACGCAGGTTTGTGAGCTAACCCGGTTGAAGGCTGGCAGGCCGGGTAAGCGTTAGCGCCACCCGGCTCCTGTTTATGACATTAGCGGTAAAAGCTGCTGATAGATTTTGCGGAAAACGTCTCGTCTTTCAGCGTAGCGAGCATGATTTTTCGCATCAGGACGATGCTGCTGTTCAAGCGGCAGCTGGGGCAAAAGCTGGGGCAGTGGTTTATCCCGGTTCAGCGCAATTTGCGCCAGCCGTGCCGCACCGAGCGCCGGACCAACATCTCCCCCAGTACGATAGTCCAGCTGCAACCCGCTGATATCGGAAAGCATTTGCCGCCAGTAGCTGCTTCGTGCCCCGCCGCCAATTAACGTAATGCTGGATGGCGTCAGGCCACAGTCATGCACGACATCCATGCCGTCCGCCAGCGCATAACCGACCCCTTCAAGCACCGCGCGCGCCAGCTCTGCCGGGCCGTGCTGATGGGTAAGGCCGAAGAAGACCCCTTTCGCTTCCGGGTTGTTATGCGGCGTCCGCTCGCCGGAAAGGTACGGTAAAAACCAGACCGCACCGGCAGTATCATCCGCCTGCTGTGCCGCTGTGATAAGCGCCGGGACGTCCGCCATTCCGGTCAGCTTTGCCGCCCAGTCGAGGCAGGATGCCGCGCTCAGCATCACCGACATCAAATGCCATTTACCCGGCAACGCGTGGCAGAAGCTGTGTACGGCGCTTTCAGGGTTACTACGATAGCCGTCACTGACGGCAAAATAGACGCCGGAAGTGCCGAGCGAGAGCATGGCCTGTCCTGTCTCCACCATCCCCACGCCGACCGCACCCGCCGCATTATCGCCACCGCCGGCAACGACAGGTACGGCTGGCATATTCCAGCGTTCAGCAACAGAAGGCTGCAAAGCGCCCGTGATATCACTGCCTTCAAACAGCGCAGGCATATGATCGCGCGTCAGCTGGCAGGCATCCAGCATCGCTTCGCTCCAGTCCCGTTTCGCCACGTCGAGCCACATCGTGCCCGCGGCGTCAGACATGTCGCTGGCGAAATCCCCCGTCATGCGAAAACGCAGGTAGTCTTTCGGCAACAGAACCTTCGCCACCTGACGAAAAATCTCAGGCTCATGGCGCTGCACCCACAGGAGTTTTGGCGCGGTAAAACCGGGCATCATCAGATTGCCCGTAATCTCGCGGGACGCAGGCACACGCTCCTCAAGGATCGCGCACTCTTCCGCACAGCGGCCATCGTTCCAGAGAATAGCCGGGCGCAGTACGCGATGCTGGCTATCCAGCAGCGTGGCGCCATGCATTTGCCCGGCAATGCCCAGCGCTTTCACGTCGCGCAGGCTGTGCTGCTCACCTAAGGCTTTCATCGCGCGGTCCGTCGCCTGCCACCACTGCTCCGGATCTTGTTCCGACCAAAGTGGCTGCGGGCGTGAAACCTGCAACTTTTCAGTCTGCGTGGCTAACACATCGCCCTGCTCGCTTAACAGGATGGCTTTCACCCCCGACGTGCCAAGATCGATCCCGATATACATGTGGTGACTCCTTTGACAGAAATGCCCGGCGGCGCTGCGCTTACCGGGCATGAATGCTGTTATTTATCGAACAGGTAGTGATTGACCAGGTTTTCCAGCAGTTCCTGATGGCCGCTCTGATGCTGCGGTGCCAACTGATGCTGTTCAGCGTACTTCGCGATCTCCGCAAGCGATAACTGACCTTTCAAAATTTGCTGGCCCAGCTCACTGTTCCAGCCGCTGTAGCGCTTCGCCACGCGCTTATCCAGCTCACCGTCTTCAATCATACGGGCCGCCACCTTCAGCGCCAGCGCCATAGTGTCCATCGCGCCAATATGCCCGTAGAACAGATCGTATTTGTCGGTGCTCTGGCGACGCACTTTGGCGTCGAAGTTCAGGCCGCCGGTGGTGAAACCGCCCGCTTTGATGATTTCGTACATCACCAGCGCATTCTCTTCGACGCTGTTCGGGAACTGGTCGGTATCCCAGCCCAGTTGCGGATCGCCGCGGTTCGCATCCACCGATCCGAAGATGCCCAGCGCAATCGCAGAGGCGATTTCGTGATGGAACGAGTGGCCCGCCAGCGTGGCGTGGTTAGCCTCAATGTTCACTTTGATCTCTTTTTCCAGACCAAACTGCTTCAGGAAGCCATACACGGTGGCGACATCGTAGTCGTACTGATGCTTGGTTGGCTCCTGTGGTTTTGGCTCAATCAGCAGCGTACCGCGGAAGCCGATTTTGTGCTTGTGGTCCACCACCATCTGCATAAAGCGGCCAACCTGCTCGCGCTCCTGGCGCAGGTCAGTATTCAGCAGCGTTTCATAGCCTTCACGACCGCCCCAGAGAACGTAGTTCTCACCGCCCAGCTGATGCGTGGCGTTCATCGCAGTCACGACCTGGGTTGCCGCCCAGCTGAAGACTTCCGGGTCCGGGTTGGTTGCCGCGCCCGCGCCATAGCGAGGGTTGGTAAAGCAGTTAGCCGTACCCCAGAGCAGCTTCACGCCGCTTTGCTGCTGTTTTTCAGCCAGCACGTCGACCATCTGCGCAAAATTGTTCAGATACTCTTTCAGCGACGCCCCTTCCGGCGACACGTCCACATCGTGGAAACAGTAGTACGGCACGTTCAGCTTATGGAAGAACTCGAACGCGACGTCGGCTTTACGCTTCGCCAGCTCAATGGCCTCGCCCGGCTGTTGCCATGGACGGTCAAAAGAGCCCACGCCGAACATATCGGCACCGTTCCAGCAGAAGGTGTGCCAGTAGCAGGCGGCAAAGCGCAAGTGATCTTCCATGCGCTTACCCAGCACCAGCTCATCCGGGTTGTAGTGACGAAATGCTAAAGGATTGGTCGTTTTCGTGCCTTCGAAACGAACGCGATCGAGTTGGTCGAAATAAGCTTGCATATTGAGCTCCATAATCAGGGTATGCGGCGTGGTCTTGCTTCTGGAGTAATAGTGAATAGACATTGGAGGTTGCTCAATTACGTTATTTCACACTGCTATTGAGAGAATGCGCAATTGTGCGCTGGCTCGCAAAATAATGTGCAGACAAACTATTTTTCGGCGCGCATTCCAGAATCAAATGTAATTAATAGGTTACGCTTTTTAAAATCCGATCGCGGTCATAAATTCAGAAATAAACCAAATATCGTAATGAGAAGATAAAAATCTGTAATTGCCAGCAGGCCTTTCCACGTTAAAAATTTGCTGCGTCTCAGCAGTGAATGTTTCTTTTATCTCAGCTACACATACCCCTACAAAAAGGCCTAATAATTATGAAGATAAAGAACCTGACCCTAACGCTCTGCACTACTCTCCTGCTTGCAAGCTTTGCCGGCCACGCCAAAGAGGTCAAAATCGGCATGGCGATTGATGACTTACGCCTGGAGCGCTGGCAAAAAGATCGCGATATCTTTGTTAAAAAAGCGGAATCTCTCGGTGCGGAGGTGTTCGTTCAGTCCGCTAACGGCAACGAAGAGACGCAAATGTCGCAAATTGAGAATATGATCAACCGTGGCGTCGATGTGCTGGTCATTATCCCGTATAACGGCCAGGTATTAAGCAACGTGGTGAAAGAAGCAAAACAGGAAGGCATAAAAGTCCTGGCTTATGACCGCATGATTAATAATGCGGATATTGATTATTATATTTCGTTCGACAATGAAAAGGTGGGTGAATTACAGGCTAAAAGCTTGATCGCAAAAGTGCCTCAAGGGAATTATTTCCTGATGGGCGGCTCGCCTGTGGATAACAACGCCAAACTGTTCCGTCAGGGACAAATGAAAGTGCTGAAGCCGTATATCGACGAGGGCAAAATTAAAGTCGTCGGCGATCAGTGGGCTGACGGCTGGTTACCGGAAAACGCGCTGAAAATTATGGAAAACGCGTTGACCGCAAATAACAACAAAATCGATGCAGTGGTGGCCTCTAACGACGCCACTGCGGGGGGCGCCATTCAGGCGCTGAGCGCGCAGGGTCTGGCCGGGAAAGTCGCTATTTCCGGACAGGACGCCGACCTTGCGGGTGTAAAACGCATTATCGCGGGTACCCAGACTATGACGGTCTATAAGCCCATTACCGAGCTTGCCAATACGGCCGCCGAAATTGCCGTTGAGCTGGGAAATGGCCAGCAACCTAAAGCAGACGCGACGTTAAATAACGGCCTGAAAGACGTGCCAGCTCGCCTGCTTACCCCTATCGAAGTCAACAAAGAGAATATTGACGCCACGGTGGTGAAAGACGGTTTCCATAAGAAGAGTGAACTGTAATCCAGCGCAGCCCCTGCCCGGCGGGGGCGCATCGACCTGCCCTGTTCATCTGTCGGGCTATGCGGAGCAGTTATGTCTTATTTACTTGAAATGAAAAGCATCACCAAAGCCTTCGGGGCGGTGAAAGCGGTCGACAACGTAAGCCTGCGGCTGAACCCCGGCGAAGTGATGTCGCTGTGCGGCGAAAACGGCTCGGGGAAATCCACGCTGATGAAGGTGCTGTGCGGGATCTATCCGCACGGCAGCTACGAGGGCGAAATCGTCTTTGCCGGTGAGGTGCTTCAGGCCACGCACATTCGTGATACCGAACGCAAAGGCATCGCTATCATTCACCAGGAGCTGGCGCTGGTGAAGCACCTTACCGTGCTGGAAAATATCTTTCTTGGGGTCGAACTCTCGCGCCACGGCGTACTGGATTACGACACCATGACGCTGCGCTGCGAAAAACTGCTGGCCCAGGTGAGTCTCGCTATCTCACCGGATACGCGCGTGGGCGACTTAGGTTTGGGCCAGCAGCAGCTGGTGGAGATCGCCAAGGCGCTAAATAAACAGGTACGCCTGCTGATCCTCGACGAGCCAACCGCCTCGCTCACCGAACAGGAAACCGCCGTTCTGCTCCATATCATCCGCGACCTGCAAAACCACGGTATCGCCTGCATCTATATTTCGCACAAGCTCAATGAGGTGAAAGCTATTTCCGACACCATCTGCGTCATCCGCGACGGGCAGCACATTGGCACGCGTGAAGCAGAAGGCATGAGCGAAGATGACATCATCACCATGATGGTGGGTCGCGAACTCACCGCACTGTATCCCAACGAACCACACACCATAGGCGAAGAACTCCTGCGCGTGGAAAACCTGACGGCGTGGCATCCCGTTAACCGCCACATCAAGCGCGTGGATAACCTCTCCTTCTCGCTGCACCGCGGCGAAATTCTCGGTATTGCGGGTTTAGTGGGTGCCGGAAGAACCGAGGCCGTGCAGTGTCTGTTTGGCGTCTGGCCGGGGCGCTGGGAAGGCAAAATTTATATCGACGGTCAGCCGGTAAAAATCGACAACTGCCAGCAGGCCATTGCCAAAGGCATTGCCATGGTGCCCGAAGACCGCAAAAAAGACGGCATCGTGCCGGTCATGGCGGTGGGAAAAAATATCACGCTGGCGGCGCTCAGCCAGTTTTCCGGCGCGCTGAGCAGCCTGGATGATGCCGCAGAACAGCAGTGTATTCTTCAGTCACTTGCCAGGCTCAAGGTGAAAACCTCCTCGCCGGAACTGGCGATAGGTCGCCTGAGCGGCGGCAACCAGCAGAAAGCGATTCTGGCGCGCTGCCTGTTGCTTAATCCGCGCATTTTAATTCTGGACGAACCCACGCGCGGGATCGATATCGGCGCGAAGTATGAAATCTACAAGCTGATCAACCAGCTTGTGCAGCAAGGGATTGCCGTCATTGTTATCTCGTCCGAATTGCCTGAAGTGCTGGGGCTGAGCGACCGCGTGCTGGTCATGCATGAAGGGAAACTCAAAGCCAACCTGAACAACCAGAACCTGACGCAAGAGCAGGTGATGGAAGCTGCCTTAAGGAGCGAACGCCATGTCGAAAAGCAACCCGTCTGATATCAAAGTCGCTGTTCCGACGCCCGGTGCGTTCGCAGGACTTAAATCGCTGAATCTGCAAGTTTTTGTAATGATTGCCGCCATTATCGTCATCATGTTGTTCTTTACCTGGATGACCGATGGCTCCTATTTGAGCGCACGTAACGTCTCTAACCTGCTGCGTCAGACCGCCATCACCGGGATCCTGGCGGTGGGGATGGTCTTTGTGATTATCTCAGCGGAAATTGACCTGTCGGTAGGGTCGATGATGGGTCTGCTCGGCGGCGTGGCGGCAATTTTTGACGTCTGGCTCGGCTGGCCGTTGCCGCTGACGATTGTGGTCACGCTGGTACTGGGTCTGCTGCTGGGTGCGTGGAACGGCTGGTGGGTGGCCTACCGTAAAGTCCCGTCGTTTATTGTCACCTTAGCAGGGATGCTGGCCTTCCGCGGTATTCTGATTGGGATCACCAACGGCACTACCGTCTCCCCGACCAGCGCCTCGATGTCCCAGATTGGCCAAAGCTACCTCTCTGATGGCGTCGGTTTTACGATCGGTGTGGTTGGGCTGATGGCGTTTGTCGCGTGGCAATGGCGAGGACGCATGCGTCGCCAGGCGCTGGGGCTGGCCTCGCCTGCCTCAACCTCGGTTGTCGGCCGTCAGGCGCTTACAGCGGTGATTGTGCTGGGGGCCATCTGGCTGCTAAACGATTATCGCGGTGTCCCAACGCCCGTTCTGCTGCTGGCGCTGTTGCTGTTAGGTGGGATGTTTATGGCCACACGTACCGCATTCGGTCGCCGTATTTATGCTATCGGCGGCAATCTTGAAGCCGCGCGTTTATCTGGTATCAACGTCGAGCGCACCAAACTCGCCGTCTTTGCCATCAACGGCCTGATGGTAGCCATCGCGGGGCTGATCCTCAGCTCACGTCTGGGTGCGGGTTCCCCGTCTGCCGGTAATATTGCCGAGCTGGACGCCATCGCCGCCTGCGTGATTGGCGGGACCAGCCTCGCCGGAGGCATTGGCAGCGTGGCGGGGGCGGTGATGGGCGCATTTATTATGGCTTCGCTGGATAACGGGATGAGTATGATGGACGTGCCGACGTTTTGGCAGTATATCGTCAAAGGGGCCATTCTTTTGCTGGCAGTCTGGATGGACTCTGCCACCAAGCGGCGCGCCTGAGAACCGTATCGTGACTAATTTGGGAAAGTGAGCCATGTTTGAAAAGCGTCACCGCATTACGTTGTTATTCAATGCCAACAAAGCCTATGACCGTCAGGTGGTTGAGGGGGTTGGTGAATATTTGCAGGCGTCGCAATCCGAATGGGATATTTTCATCGAAGAAGATTTCCGTACCCGTCTGGAGAACATCAAAGACTGGCTGGGAGACGGGGTTATCGCTGACTTTGACGACCCCGTGATTGAACAGTTGCTGAGTGGTGTCGACGTACCTATCGTGGGCGTTGGCGGCTCTTACCATTCAGCGGAACATTACCCCCCCGTTCACTACATCGCCACGGATAACCATGCCCTGGTTGAGACCGCCTTCCTCCATTTAAAGGAGAAAGGCGTCCATCGTTTTGCGTTTTACGGATTGCCCGCCACCAGCGGAAAGCGCTGGGCGATGGAGCGTGAGTATGCCTTCTGCCAGCTGGTTGCCCAGGAGAAGTATCGCGGCGTCGTTTATCAGGGGCTGGAAACCGCGCCAGAAAACTGGCAGCACGCACAGAATCGCCTGGCTGACTGGCTGCAAACGCTGCCGCCCCAGACAGGGATTATCGCCGTGACGGACGCCCGCGCCCGCCACGTATTACAGGTGTGCGAACATTTGCATATTCCTGTGCCTGAAAAGCTGTGCGTGATTGGTATTGATAACGAAGAGCTTACGCGCTATCTGTCGCGCGTGGCGCTCTCATCCGTGGCGCAGGGTACCCGTCAGATGGGCTATCAGGCCGCGAAGCTGCTGCACCGACTGTTAGACAACGAATCCCTGCCGCTCCAGCGTCTGCTGGTTCCGCCCGTTCGCGTGGTCGAGCGTCGCTCAACTGACTACCGTTCCTTAAACGATCCGGCCGTGATTCAGGCGATGCACTACATTCGCAATCATGCCTGCAAAGGGATTAAGGTCGATCAGGTGCTGGATTCGGTCGGCATTTCACGTTCGAATCTGGAGAAGCGGTTTAAAGAGGAAGTCGGTGAGACGATCCACGCCGTGATCCATGCGGAAAAGCTGGAGAAAGCGCGAAGTCTGCTGATCTCCACCTCGCTGTCGATCAACGAGATTTCACAGATGTGCGGCTACCCGTCGCTTCAGTATTTCTATTCGGTGTTCAGGAAAGAGTATGACACCACGCCGAAGGAGTACCGGGAACGGTACAGTGAAGTCCTGCTCTAGAAAAAAGAACGCCTTCCAGTGGAAGGCGTTTTTCATTACATATGTGCGGCAATCAGACGCTGGTTATCCTGGTACATTGAGAACAGGTAGTTGTTGTAGCGCTGTCCCTGGGTGGAATAACCTTTCAGCTTGTGGATCATCGCCGTGGCCGTCACTTCCTGATCCGCCTTACGCAGCTGCGCGCGTGACTTACGGAACGAAGAGTAGGCCGGGTGGGTGTTCAGATTCACCACATAGGCATTCACGGAATCTTTCACCGATTCAAACTGTGAATAGCCCTTCACCTTGCCGGGTGCATTAGTACAACGACCTTTTGCGCATTTCATGCCAAACAGATTGTTGTTGTTGCGCGCCAGCTTCGAGGTGCCCCAACCGCTTTCGGCGGCGGCCATTGTCGCGACCATACTGCCTGGAATAATGTCCACACGCTCTAACAGAGTGTTCCACGGCACACGACGCGTGTTCCCGCTCCACTTCACTTTATAGCGTTTGGCGATGTCTTTCAGGCGAGTGCGCTCAGACGGCGACCAGCGGCTATCGTACTGTTTGGCGATCAGCCAGTTACGATCCGCAGTAATCGCGGCATTTTGACTTTTAATGTAAGGCATTACCGTCCGGAGAAACGCTTTTTTCCTTGGTGTCCCGGAAGGGTATTTTCGCAAATCAGGAAGTGAACTACTCTTTGCACTATTGCGAGAATACTCTTGTTTACTGCTAACCTTACTGCTTGTCGTCTTTATTACGTGGGCTTTCTTACTCGTTGTATCCGTGTGCGTCTTTGCAAGCACCTCACCTGAAAATGCCATGGTGAGTAACATGAGTATCGCGGCCCCATATCGTCGAATGGGAGTCGATATCATTAGGTCTCCTGGTCGGATATAAGCATTCCAACACCTTATTTTCTTCAAAATTTGAGAGCGGAATCTCAAATCGTACCAAAAATAGTCTTCAAGAGCACGTCTATAAATAGTCCAATTCCGAAACTATGTCATCCGGAACATGCTCATTAAAGCACCAACACTGGAAAAATGTGCGCGATATCGCAGATAACTGCCTAATTTTGCGCGGGATCACTCATCCCTATGCGTCCTCCTGGCAGAAAGCCTCAGAGGAGGAGTTTTTCCCCTGAGCCGAATGGCACACTGGTCAAAAATGCCGCGACAGGAAAATGGAATGAAACGCACTGCATTAGCTGTTCTGATGTTACCCGCATTCGCGCATGCCGACTGGTCATCGCCGGGATTTGACGCATTCAACGCTGAAGGTACCGGCGTCTTTACCAGCCAGGCAACGCTTGCGAAGGGTACCCGTCCACTGACGTTGAGTCTTGACAACGCGTGCTGGCAGCCGACAAAGGCCATTAAGCTCAACGAGATGCTGTCGCTCAAACCGTGCGAAGGCACGCCACCGCAGTGGCGATTATTCCGTGACGGCGTTTATCAGATGCGCATTGATACGCGCTCTGGAACGCCGACGCTGATGCTGACGGTACAAAGTGCGGCGCCACAGCCTGTCGCAAACGTTACCCGCCAGTGCCCGAAGTGGGACGGCAAACCGCTCACGATCGACGTCGTTAACACGTTCCCGGAAGGCACGGTGGTGCGTGATTTTTACAGCAAACAGACCGCGACCGTTCAAAATGGCAAAGTGACTCTTCAGCCAGCCGCCAACAGCAATGGCCTGCTGCTGCTTGAGCGCGCCGAAACGGACAAACCCGCGCCGTTCAGCTGGCAAAACGCCACCGTCTATTTCGTGCTGACCGATCGCTTCGTGAATGGCGACCCCACCAACGACAACAGCTATGGCCGCCATAAAGATGGTATGCAGGAGATAGGTACTTTCCACGGCGGCGATCTGAAAGGGCTTACCAGCAAACTGGATTACCTTCAGCAACTGGGCGTGAATGCGCTCTGGATAAGCTCCCCGCTGGAGCAGATCCACGGCTGGGTTGGCGGCGGCACCAAAGGGGATTTCCCCCACTACGCGTATCACGGTTATTACACCCAGGACTGGACGAAACTCGACGCCAACATGGGCAACGAAGATGATTTACGCCAGCTTGTCGACGACGCACACAGGCGCGGTATCCGCGTCCTGTTTGACGTTGTCATGAACCACGCGGGCTATGCGACGCTTGCAGATATGCAGGAATATCAATTTGGCGCACTCTATTTACAGGGAGATGAGCTGAAAAAAACGCTCGGCGAACGCTGGACTGACTGGAAACCAGGCGCGGGTCAAAGCTGGCACAGCTTCAACGATTACATCAACTTCAGTGACAAAGCCGCATGGGAAAAATGGTGGGGTAAAAAATGGATCCGTACCGATATCGGTGATTACGACAACCCGGGCTTTGACGACTTGACCATGTCCCTGGCCTTCCTGCCGGATCTGAAAACGGAATCAAAAACCCCGTCAGGTTTGCCGAACTTTTATCAACACAAGCCCGACACCAACGCGAAAGTGATGACGAATTTCACGCCGCGAGATTACCTGACCCACTGGCTTAGCCAGTGGGTACGTGACTACGGCATCGACGGTTTCCGGGTCGATACCGCCAAACACGTTGAGCATGAAGCCTGGCAGCAACTGAAAGACCAGGCCAGCCAGGCGCTGGCCGCGTGGAAGGCAGCCAACCCGGACAAAAAACTCGACGATGCGCCGTTCTGGATGACCGGTGAATCCTGGGGCCACGGCGTGATGCACAGCGATTATTACCGCCACGGCTTCGATGCGATGATCAACTTTGACTATCAGGAGCAGGCGGCGAAAGCAGTGGACTGTCTGGCAGATATGGATTTGACCTGGCAGCAAATGGCAGAAAAGCTGCAAAGTTTTAATGTGCTGAGCTATCTCTCCTCCCACGATACGCGTCTGTTCCGTGAAGGGGGTCAGCGCGCCGCTGAGTTACTGCTGCTGGCGCCGGGAAGCGTGCAGATCTATTACGGCGATGAATCAGAGCGTCCATTTGGCCCGACAGGCTCCGATCCGCTACAGGGAACCCGTTCGGATATGAACTGGCAGGACGTCACGGGTAAACAGGCGTTAACTGTCGCCCACTGGCAGCTTCTGGGGCAGTTCCGCGCCCGTCATCCGGCTGTGGGTGAAGGCAAGCAAACAACGCTGTCAATGAAAGAAGGCTACGGCTTTGTGCGCGAGCACAAGGGCGATAAGGTGATGGTGGTGTGGGCGGGTAATCAGTAGAACAGCCCCCTCACCCTAACCCTCTCCCCTAAGGGGCTAGGGGATTGCACGGTGCGGTCTTTCACCCTCGCCCCTTTGGGGAGAGGGTCGGGGTGAGGAGACATTCATCAGAACGATTCACTGCAATAATCCCTCTCCACCATACAAAACAACAAATCCGACCACATCCGCCGATTTGCACCAACACGGTGCTGGCGTTATGGTTACTGCCTTTCATATTAAGCCCGACAGATCACCTGCTATGACGTTTTCACAATTCGGCGACAAATTTACCCGCCATTCAGGCATTACCCGCCTGATGGAGGACCTCAACGACGGGCTGCGCACCCCAGGCGCTATCATGCTTGGCGGTGGAAACCCGGCTCAAATTCCGGAGATGAACACCTACTTCCAGACGCTGCTGGCAGACATGCTGGAAAACGGTAAAGCAACCGATGCGCTATGTAATTACGACGGCCCTCAGGGTAAAACAGAACTACTGACGCTTCTGGCGACAATGCTACGGGAAGCGCTGGGTTGGGATATCGAACCACAGAACATTGCACTGACAAACGGCAGTCAGAGCGCGTTTTTCTACTTATTCAATCTGTTCGCCGGACGCCGCGCCGACGGCACCACGAAAAAAGTGCTGTTCCCGCTGGCACCGGAGTATATCGGCTATGCCGATGCCGGCCTCGAAGAAGACCTGTTTGTTTCCGCACGTCCGAATATCGAGTTGTTGCCAGAGGGCCAGTTCAAATATCACGTCGATTTTGAACATCTGCATATCGGTGAAGAGACGGGCATGATCTGCGTATCTCGTCCCACCAACCCGACGGGGAACGTGATCACCGACGACGAGCTGATGAAGCTGGATGCGCTGGCGAATCAGCACGGCATCCCGCTGGTGATCGATAACGCCTATGGCGTACCGTTCCCGGGGATCATCTTCAGCGAAGCGCGTCCGCTGTGGAACCCGAACATCATCCTCTGCATGAGCCTCTCCAAGCTGGGCCTGCCGGGCAGCCGCTGCGGCATTATCATTGCTAACGAGAAAATCATCACCGCCATTACCAACATGAACGGCATTATCAGCCTTTCCCCTGGCGGCATCGGCCCGGCGATGATGTGCGAGATGATCAGGCGTAACGACCTGCTGCGCCTGTCAAATGAGGTGATCAAGCCGTTTTACTCTCAGCGCGTTCAGGAAACTATCGCCATCCTTCGCCGCTACTTACCGGAGGAACGCTGCCTGATCCATAAACCTGAAGGGGCAATTTTCCTGTGGCTGTGGTTTAAGGATCTGCCCATTACGACAGAGCTGCTTTATCAGCGTCTGAAAAAGCGTGGCGTGCTGATGGTCCCGGGGGATTACTTCTTCCCGGGTCTGGATAAGCCGTGGCCGCATACGCACCAGTGCATGCGCATGAACTACGTCCCGGACCCGGAAAAAATCGAAGCGGGTGTGAAAATTCTCGCCGAAGAGATTGAGAACGCCTGGCGCGAGGCCGGTTAATAAAACCTCAGGCCAGATTACGCAGCCGTTCCGCGCGTAGTCTGGCGGGTTCTATGCAGCGCAGCGCGTGGGTGGGACAGGCTTCGACGCAGGCGGGACCGCCCTCGCGATGCATGCACAAATCACATTTCAGCGCCTGAACGCGATCTCCCACAACCCGAACCTGCATTGCCCCGAACGGGCACGCCACCATACAGCTTTTGCAGCCGATACAGCGAGCCTGCTCAACGAGCCAGGCTCCCGCAGCACGGTGAATGGCCCCCGTCGGGCAGACATTCGCGCAGGGCGCATCTTCACACTGGTGGCAGCCCACGGCCGTGGTGAGGGTTCCCCCCTTAACCACGCGGATACGTGACGTAAACGCTTCTGGCGTGGCGCTGCTTTGATGCGACATCATGCACGCCACCTCACAGGTGCGGCACCCGATACATTTTTCAGGATCCGTCAGAATAAATCGGTTCATCAGTTACGCCTCGCGCACGTTAAACCCCAGTTCTTTCGAGATAGCTTCCGCCGTGTCACGCAGCGGTTTTAACAAGTTTTTCTCGCCCACCTGCTTCATGCGCGACGTCGACAGCGAAATGGAGATGGCATAGGGCACGCGCCCGTGAATATCAAAGACCGGCACGGCGATACATGACACACCCAGCTCGTTCTCTTCTTTATCCATCGCCATACTGTGATCGCGAATTTCCGCCAGCTCATCATACATCGCGCTCAGTTCGGTGATGGTGTTGCGGGTCAAAGGTTGGATCTGTTCCTGGTGGCTTTCCCAGTAGCTCGCCACGTAATCCTGATGACCAAACGCCATATAGATTTTGCCCATCGCAGAACAATAGAGCGGCATGTGCTGGCCGATATATGCGCGCGTGCGCAGCATACCGGTTGTTGGCTCAAGCTTATAAATCAGGATCGCGTGATCATCTTCACGGCTGGAGAAGTTGACCGTTTCGCCGGTGGCAATGTTCAGCGCCTCGAGGTGCGGCGCCGCCACGTGAATAATATTGAGCGATGAAAGCGCCTTTTGCCCGACGGCGATAAATTTGGTGGTCAGACGATAGCTCCCTGCCGCCGGTGCCGGCGTCACGTACCCGCACGACTGCAACCCCTGCAATAACCGGTGCACGGTGCTTTTATTCAGCCCCGCCAGTTCTGATAAATGCGCAAGCGGACACCCGTTCGGATAGTTACTGAGGATTTCAATCAGCATCAGGCCGCGAAACAAGCTCTGGCTACCTGCTGGCCTCTCTTTTTCTTGCGTCATTTCGCTCTCTTTTATGCTCATCAAATGGCTCCTGTTTATCGCGCCCTGATGGTAGCGCAAAGTGTGGTTTAGTTCACGATCTCAACAGAAAAAACACAACCATTTGATTTTAATCGATTTTGAAAAACGTGAATGTCGTTGATCTGACAAAATTTGATCGTTATATTTGAAATCAGATTTCGTATAGTGAAATTTAGCGATAAAAAAGCACTCGCACTTGCCCCTAAAAAAACAGGAGAACAGGGATGAAAGTGACCTTCGAAGAGTTGAAAGCGGCGTTCAATCGGGTTCTGCTCGATCGCGGTGTAAAAGCGGATACCGCAGACGCCTGCGCCGAGATGTTCGCCCGCACCACGGAGTCCGGCGTTTATTCACACGGCGTCAACCGCTTCCCGCGATTTATTCAGCAGCTTGACGCAGGCGACATCATCCCTGACGCCCAGCCGAAACGCGTAACGACATTAGGCGCCATCGAACAGTGGGATGCCCAGCGTTCCATCGGCAACCTGACGGCGAAGAAGATGATGGACCGTGCTACCGAGCTGGCGTCCGATCACGGGATCGGCCTGGTGGCGCTGCGTAACGCTAACCACTGGATGCGCGGCGGCAGCTACGGCTGGCAGGCGGCGGAGAAAGGCTATATCGGCATCTGCTGGACCAACTCTATTGCCGTGATGCCCGCGTGGGGATCAAAAGAATGTTGCATCGGCACAAACCCGCTGATCGTCGCTATCCCGTCGAATCCAATCACCATGGTCGATATGTCGATGTCGATGTTCTCCTACGGCATGCTGGAGGTGAATCGCCTGGCCGGACGCGAATTACCGGTCGACGGCGGCTTTGACGATGAAGGCAGTCTGACCAGAGAGCCGGGCGTGATTGAGAAAAACCGTCGCATTCTGCCCATGGGCTACTGGAAAGGTTCCGGCTTGTCGATTGTGCTCGACATGATCGCCACCCTGCTCTCTGACGGCGCGTCCGTCGCGGAAGTGACCCAGGACAACAGCGATGAATACGGCGTATCGCAGATCTTTATCGCCATCGAAGTGGATCGCCTGATCGACGGTCCAACCCGCGATGCCAAACTACAGCGCATCATGGACTTCATCACCACCGCAGAACGCGCTGATGAAAATGTCGCCGTCCGTCTGCCAGGCCATGAGTTCACACGCCTGCTGGAGGAGAATCGCCGCAACGGCATCACGGTTGACGACAGCGTGTGGGCGAAAATCCAGTCTCTGTAAGGAGTGGGTCATGATATTCGGACATATTGCACAGCCAAATCCATGTCGCCTGCCGCTGGCGATAGAAAAGGCGCTTAATTTTCTGCGTACCACGGATTTCACCACCCTGGCGCCGGGCGTGATCGAAATTGAAGGCCGCAACATTTTTGCCCAGGTTCTCGACCTCACCACAAAGGAACAGCACGAGAACCGCCCTGAAGTCCATCGCCGCTATCTGGATATCCAGTTTTTGGCCTGGGGCGAAGAAAAAATCGGTATTGCTATTGATACCGGGAATAACAAAATCAGCGAATCATTGCTGGAGCAACGGGATATTATTTTTTATCACGACAGCGAACACGAGTCGTTTATCGAAATGATCCCTGGCAGTTACGCCATATTTTTCCCGCAGGATGTTCACCGTCCTGCCTGTATTAAAAACAAGGGATCCGCAATTCGTAAAATTGTGGTGAAAGTGGCCATCAGCGAATTAGATTAATTTTCTGATAAATACAGGAATGCGAAATGACCAACACCGGTTTTATTATTGGTGCGTACCCCTGCGCACCCTCGTTTCACCAGAAAGGGGAGCAGGAAGAACACGCCTTCTGGCGGGAACTTTCCGACACGCCAAATATTCGCGGGCTGGAACAACCTTGCCTTGAAAATCTCCATCCGTTTGGTGATGAATGGCTGTTTCGTCATACGCCGGGCAACTGGCAGATCGTTGTCACAGCCGTTATGGAAACCATGCGCCGCCGCGGCAGCAACGGCGCGTTTGGCCTGGCGTCCGCGGACGAAGAACAACGTAAAGCGTGCATTGAATATTACCGCCATCTGCATCAAAAGATTGATGCCGTTAACACCCGCTTTCCCGGGAAAGTGGTCGCTCTGGAAATGCAGGCCGCACCACAGGCGGGTAATGATTCTGTCGAGCAAGCGACAGAAGCATTCTCCCGCTCGGTAAGGGAAATCGCGAGCTGGGACTGGGGCTGCGATCTGGTGCTGGAACACTGTGATGCGATGAATAGCCCGGCGCCGCGTAAAGGGTTCTTGCCCTTAGAGCAGGTGCTGGAGGTAGTGAGAGAGACCGATATCAGCGTCTGTATCAACTGGGCACGTTCGGCCATCGAAGGTCGCAACACCGCCCTTCCGCTGGAACATGTTCAGGCGGCACTCGCTGCCGGGAAACTGGGGGCGCTGATGTTTTCGGGCACGACCCCTCGCGGTGAGTACGGAGAATGGCAGGATCTGCACGCGCCGTTTTCTTCGTTCTGCGCCGACAGTCTCATGTCCACTGAACATGTAAAAACGCTGTTTACTGCGGCGAGCGCCGCAACATTGAAATTCTCCGGTATTAAATTACTGGAAATAAATGCTAATGCTGACGTCAGCCATCGCATCGCTATTTTGCGCGACGGCATTAGCGCTATGAATAAAGCATCACAATAAAAATAAAGAATACATTTTCCGGTTACCTTCACTGAGATATTAACTATGAATATTTCTTCTAATGCTCTACACGCGGACATTCCGCGCCAGCGCTGGCTAAGGATCATTCCCCCTATTCTTATCGCCTGCATTATTTCCTATATGGACCGCGTAAATATAGCTTTTGCGATGCCCGGCGGTATGGACGAAGAGCTGGGCATTTCCGCCACGATGGCGGGCCTGGCGGGGGGGATCTTTTTTATTGGCTATTTGTTCCTGCAAGTTCCCGGCGGCAAAATTGCCGTGCACGGCAGCGGTAAGAAGTTTATCGGCTGGTCGCTGGTTGCCTGGGCGGTGATCTCGGTTCTGACCGGGCTTGTAACCAACCAGTATCAGCTGCTGGTGCTGCGCTTCTTACTCGGCGTGGCGGAAGGCGGGATGCTGCCCGTTGTGCTCACGATGATCAGTAACTGGTTCCCGGATGCCGAGCGCGGCCGCGCCAACGCGATTGTGATCATGTTCGTGCCCATCGCCGGGATCATCACCGCCCCACTGTCGGGCTGGATTATCACCGCTCTCGACTGGCGCTGGCTGTTCATTATTGAAGGTCTGATGTCCGTTGTTGTGCTGGTGCTGTGGGCGTTCACCGTCTACGACCGGCCGCAGGAAGCGCGCTGGATCTCTGAGGCCGAGAAAAACTACCTGGTACAAACACTGGCGGCAGAGCAGCAGGCCATTGCGGGTAAAGAGGTGAAAAACGCCTCGCTCAGCGCAGTGCTGTCTGACAAAACCATGTGGCAGCTGATCGCCCTCAACTTCTTCTACCAGACCGGCATTTACGGTTACACCCTCTGGCTGCCCACCATTCTGAAAGAACTGACGCACACCAGCATCGGCCAGGTGGGAATGCTCGCCATTCTGCCTTACATCGGCGCCATTGCCGGCATGTTCCTGTTCTCTACGCTCTCTGACCGCACCGGCAAGCGCAAGCTGTTTGTTTCCCTGCCATTGATTGGCTTTGCGCTCTGCATGTTCCTCTCCGTGGCGCTGAAAGAGCACACCTGGCTGGCCTATGCCGCTCTGGTGGGCTGTGGCTTCTTCCTGCAATCCGCAGCGGGCGTGTTCTGGACCATCCCGGCGCGTCTGTTCAGCGCTGAGATGGCGGGTGGCGCTCGCGGCGTGATTAATGCCCTGGGCAACCTCGGCGGGTTCTGCGGTCCTTATGCGGTAGGCGTACTGATCACCCTGTACAGCAAAGACGCAGGCGTTTACTGCCTGGCGGTTTCGCTGGCGCTGGCATCGCTGCTGGCCCTGCTGTTACCGGGGAAATGCGATGCCGGAGCAGAGCCCAACCCCACGGTGAACTCGCATAAGCGTGCGGCCTGAGGCCCTCACCTGATTCACTAAACCAAACCGTAGGCCGGGTAAGCGAAGCGCCACCCGGCAATTAAGCGAGAAGAAGATGAGTGAAAAAGAGCCCTTCTGGCTGGGTATCGATTGTGGCGGTACTTATCTGAAAGCCGGTTTATACAACAGCCAGGGCAAAGAAGTCTGTATTGAACGCCGCTCAGTGGCCACGCTCAGCCCACGCGCTGGCTACGCCGAGCGGGATATGCACCAGCTCTGGCAGCACTGCCACAAAACCGTCGCCCTGCTGCTTAAAAATTCAGGCGCTGACGGCGGTCAGATTAAAGGCGTTGGCATTTCAGCCCAGGGCAAGGGGCTGTTTTTGCTCGATAAACAGGATCGCCCCCTGGGTAACGCCATACTCTCCTCCGATCGCCGTGCGCTGGAGATCGTGCAACGCTGGCAGCAGGACGGTATACCCGAAAAGCTCTATCCGCATACTCGCCAGACGCTGTGGACGGGGCATCCGGCCTCACTCCTGCGCTGGGTTAAAGAGAACGAGCCGCAGCGGTATCAGCAAATCGGCAGCGTGATGATGGCGCACGATTACCTGCGCTGGTGTCTGACCGGAGTCAAAGGCTGCGAAGAGAGCAACATCTCGGAATCCAATCTCTACAACATGAATACCGGGCAGTACGATCCGCAGCTCACGCGCTGGCTCGGCATCAGCGACATTGACGGTGCCCTGCCGCCTATTATCGGTTCAGCAGAAATTTGCGGGGAAATCACCGCTCAGGCAGCCGCACTGACCGGTCTCACGGCGGGTACTCCCGTCGTTGGTGGACTGTTTGATGTGGTTTCCACCGCGATCTGCGCCGGGCTGCATGACGAAAATACGCTGAATGCCGTAATGGGGACCTGGGCCGTGACCAGTGGGATTGCCCACGGCATCCGCGACAACGAGCCGTTCCCCTACGTCTATGGCCGCTATGTCCATCCGCAGCAGTTCATCGTTCACGAAGCCAGCCCCACCTCGTCCGGCAACCTGGAATGGCTGACGGCCCAATGGGGCGAAATGTCATTCGATGAGATTAACCACGCCGTGGCCAGCCTGCCAAAAGCTGAAAGCGATGTGTTCTTCCTGCCTTTCATCTACGGCAGCAACGCCGGACTGGAGATGACCAGCGGCTTCTATGGTTTGCAGGCGCTGCATACCCGCGCGCACCTTCTCCAGGCGGTTTATGAAGGGGTGGTATTCAGCCACATGACCCACCTCAACCGTATGCTCGAACGCTTTCCCCACGTGCAGACCCTGCGCGTGACGGGCGGCCCCACCCATTCGGACGTGTGGATGCAGATGCTCGCGGACGTCAG
This sequence comes from Enterobacter cloacae complex sp.6700776, assembly GCF_048284255.1. Classification (NCBI taxonomy): domain Bacteria; kingdom Pseudomonadati; phylum Pseudomonadota; class Gammaproteobacteria; order Enterobacterales; family Enterobacteriaceae; genus Enterobacter; species Enterobacter cloacae complex sp.6700776. The sequence goes on from NZ_JBLVYK010000019.1 coordinate 32,161, forward strand.
CGGCCTGGCGATTGAACTCCCGCAGGTGGAAGAGACCGGCTGTTCCGGTGCGGCGCTGGCCGCGCTCGTCGGTACAGGTCTCTATCCCGATTTTTACGCCGCTCAGCGCGCCCTCAGGCATGACATCCGGATGATTGAACCTGACATGCGTGCCCATGTCGCCTACCAGCGCAAATATCACCGTTACCAGCTACTGATTTCAGCATTACAGGGCTATCACGCCCGTGTTAAGGAGTACGACCTATGAGCCGACCATTATTGCAGCTGGCGCTCGACCACACCTCACTTCAGGCCGCGCAGCGGGATGTCGCGACGCTTTCCGATCACGTCGACATCGTCGAAGCCGGCACCATTCTGTGCCTGACCGAAGGGCTAAACGCCGTTCGCGCCCTGCGCGCTCAGTGTCCGGATAAAATTATCGTGGCGGACTGGAAAGTCGCCGATGCCGGAGAAACGCTGGCTGAGCAGGCGTTTGGCGCAGGCGCAAACTGGATGACCATCATCTGTGCCGCCCCGCTGGCCACCGTTGAACGTGGCCACGAGGTCGCACTGCGCGGCGGCGGCGAGATCCAGATGGAGCTGTTTGGCAACTGGACGCTGGACGACGCGCGCGCGTGGCACCGCATCGGGGTGAAGCAGGCGATATACCACCGCGGGCGCGACGCACAGGCCAGCGGCCAGCAGTGGGGCGAGGCGGATCTCAGCAAAATGAAGGCGTTGTCCGATATCGGGCTACAGCTTTCCATCACTGGCGGTATCACCCCCGCTGACCTGCCGCTGTTTAAGCAGATCAACGTCAAAGCCTTCATTGCCGGGCGCGCGCTGGCAGGCGCCGCCAATCCGCCGCAGGTGGCACAAGCATTCCATTCGCAAATTCGCGACATCTGGGGAGAGTAACCATGCGTCAGCATCCGTTAGGCATTTACGAAAAAGCGCTGCCAAAAGATCTCTCCTGGCCGGAGCGCCTGGTTCTGGCAAAAAGCTGCGGCTTCGATTTTGTGGAGATGTCGGTGGATGAGACCGACGAGCGTTTATCGCGCCTTGAATGGAGTACCACGCAGCGCGCCTCTCTGGTGGAAGCGATGCTGGAGACCGGCGTGGCCATCCCGTCGATGTGCTTGTCTGCCCATCGTCGCTTCCCGTTTGGCAGCCGCGATGACACCGTGCGCGAACGCGCCCGCGAGATCATGACCAAAGCCATCCGGCTGGCCCGTGATTTGGGTATTCGCACCATCCAGCTTGCGGGTTATGACGTGTACTACGAGGAGCATGACGAGGGCACGCAACAGCGCTTTGCCGAAGGGCTGGCGTGGGCCGTAGAGCAGGCCGCTTCCGCGCAGGTAATGCTGGCGGTAGAGATCATGGACACCGCGTTTATGAACTCCATCAGCAAGTGGAAAAAGTGGGACGACATGCTCGCCTCGCCGTGGTTCAGCGTTTACCCGGACGTCGGCAACCTGAGCGCGTGGGGCAACGACGTCACCGCCGAGCTGACGTTGGGCATTGACCGCATCGCCGCTATCCATCTGAAAGATACCCGGCCCGTAACCGAAAAAAGCCCCGGCCAGTTCCGCGATGTGCCGTTTGGCGAGGGCTGCGTCGATTTCGTTGGCGTGTTTAACACGCTGAATCAACTTAACTATCGCGGCGCATTTCTGATTGAAATGTGGACCGAGAAAGCCAAAGAGCCGGTACTGGAGATCATCCAGGCGCGCCGCTGGATTGAAGCCCGAATGCAGGAAGGAGGCATGACATGTTAGAACAACTCAAAGCCGAGGTGCTGGCGGCAAATCTCGCCCTGCCCGCCCACCAGCTGGTGACGTTCACCTGGGGCAACGTCAGCGCGGTTGACCGTGACAGCGGCATGATGGTGATCAAACCATCCGGCGTGGAGTACGACGTGATGACCGCAGAAGATATGGTGGTGGTAAATATCGCCACGGGTAAAGTGGTCGAGGGGAGTAAAAAACCCTCCTCCGACACCCCGACCCATCTCGCGCTGTATCGTCGTTACCCGGAAATTGGTGGCATCGTGCATACCCATTCCCGCCACGCCACCATCTGGTCGCAGGCGGGGCAGGATTTACCCGCATGGGGCACGACGCACGCGGACTATTTCTACGGTGCGATCCCCTGCACGCGGCTGATGACCACGGCTGAAATCGCGGGTGAATATGAATACCAGACGGGGGAAGTCATTATCAAAACCTTCGAGGAGCGCGACATAAGCCCGATGCAGGTCCCGGCGGTGCTGGTACACTCTCACGGCCCGTTTGCCTGGGGCAAAGACGCTGCCGATGCGGTACACAATGCCGTGGTGCTGGAAGAGTGCGCCTATATGGGGCTTTTCTCGCGCCAGCTTGCACCACAGCTTCCGGTTATGCAGCAGGAATTGCTGGATAAGCATTACCTGCGCAAGCATGGCGCAAATGCCTATTACGGCCAGTAATCATCCGGAATTAATATGCTCTTTACAGTACCGCCGTTTCCAGACGGCGGGCGTTAACCCGGTATGTTTCGAGAATATCTGCCGGAAATAACCCACGTCATTAAAACCGCACCGGGTGGCCACTTCAGTTAATGAGGCCGCATCGTTCAGCAACAATTTTTCAGCGGCCCTGACGCGCTGGCGGTGTATTGCCTCCGTCAGGGTTAAATGAAACGTCCGGCGAAATACTCGCCCCAGGTAATCTGCGTTGCAGTGCAGCTCTTTCGCCAGCTGTGAAGTGGATATGGGCAAATGAAAGTGAGTGCGGATAAGTTGTTTGGCCTTCCACGCCATTGCTGCGCCCGCATCATCCGCTTTATCTTCATATCCCGGCGAGAGCGATATCTGCTGCAAAATTAACAGCAAAATTATCTCCAGCGCCTGGCTACGCTGTAATTTTTCCTGCTCGCTTAAAAACTGACGGAATAACGCAATAACATATTGCGGATCCCGCACGCTACAGTGTTGCTCAATCGACAGTGGCGTCGCACCTGGCAACGCAGGCAAGCCTTCATCCACCTCAAAATGCAGCCAGTAAAATTTGAGATCGCCCGGAAAATCTTCCACGCCGACATGCCGCCGCTTCGGCCAAAGTAATAAACTCTCGCCGGCGTTTACCTCAAACAGCGTATTTTCCTCCTGGATCGTTAATGTCCCTTTTTCGACAAAGATTATCTCCCACGAAGATAATTTTCGTGCGGGATGACGACCCACGCCCCGGGAGATAAATAACCCGCCATTTTGAACCTTAATCGGAAGTGCTATGGATAATTCAAGCATGGATATTCAATTTCCCGCTTTTATGGTGGCTAATATTGCGTTTATTGTTTGATTATTAATAAATAACAGCAGAACAGCTCGATCAAACTCACAGTTTTACCATCAGGTCGGAATCGTCACCTTTTTATACTTTTCCCTTCCCTTGTTGGTCTGCCCGTTGAATGCAGAATAAATGGGGTACCTTGCACAAATACGATAAAAAATCGTTTATCGAGGAGTTACCCCATGACTTCCACACCGATTACAGACGCAGAAGTTGCAAAACAGGCAGCCGATGACCGACTGTCAGTCCGCGAGAAAATTGGCTACGGCCTGGGCGACGCGGGCGGCACGGTAATTACCTGCCTGATCATGAACTTCCTGACCTTTTTTTATACCGATGTATTTGGCCTGACGCCCGCGCTGGTGGGCACGCTGTTTATTGCCCTTCGGGTATTTGACGCGATTTCCGATCCGGTGATGGGCGTGATTGCCGACCGCACGCAGAGCCGCTGGGGGCGTTTTCGTCCGTGGCAGCTGTGGGTCGCGCTTCCTATCGGGATCGTCGGCGTGCTGACCTTCACCGTCCCGGACGCCAGCATGGGCGTGAAAATCGCCTGGGCGTTCGGCACCTATTTGCTGTTGTCCGTAGGCTATACCGCCATCAACGTGCCGTATTGCGCGCTGATCAACACCATGACCACCCGCCACAACGAGGTAATATCCTGCCAGTCCTGGCGCTTCGTACTGTGCGGCGTGGCGGGCTTTCTGGTCTCCGTTGGCCTGCCGTGGCTGGTGTCAGAGCTGGGACAGGGCAATACCGCCCGGGGTTATCAGCTGGGCGTCGGCGTACTGTGCGCCATCGCTGTGGTGATGTTCTTGTGCTGCTTCTTCTGGGTGCGCGAGCGCGTCCCGCTTGCGCTGATGGGGAAATTTACCCTGCGCGAGCACCTGGCGGGCCTGCGTAAAAACGATCAGCTGCTGCTGATGCTGGTGATGTCGTTTCTGCTGATCAACGTCTTCAACATTCGCGGCGGCGGGTACATGTACTTCATCACCTACGTGCTTCAGGGCAGCACGGCGTACACCTCGCTGTTTTTCACCATGGTGACCTTTGCCGCCATTCTGGGCGCGGTGATCGTCAACCCGCTGTCGCGGCGGATTGATACCGTCAAACTCTACTACTACACCAACCTGGTACTCGCTGCGCTTGCTATGGGAATGTGGTTCCTGCCAGGTGGCCCGGCGCACCAGACGCTCTGGCTTATCGTGATTTTAAGTAACGGCGTGATCCTGGGCTTCACCCTGCCGCTTCACTTCTCGCTAATGGCCTTTGCCGATGACTACGGCGAATGGAAAACCGGCGTGCGCTCCTCGGGGATGAATTTCGCCTTCAATCTATTTTTCATCAAGCTCGCGTGGGCATCCAGCGCCGGGATCATCAGCCTGGTGTTTATTGCCGTGGCCTATCAGCCAGGCGCGGGCAACCAGACACCCGCCTCATTGCAGGGCATCACCGCCATGGAGACGCTGCTCCCTGCCCTTTTCCACCTGCTGCTGGCGGTCGCTATCCGCTGGTGCAGGCTTAACAATCCCGTGATGTCGCGCATTGCAACCGATTTGCGCCAGCGTCATGTACAGTCCTGAGGAGAACGATATGACCATAATGGAAGCCGACCTGCATCAGCTGAAAATCAACGACCCGTTTCTTGGTCAGTACCAACGGCTGGTCCGCGATGTGGTAATCCCCTACCAGTGGGATGCGCTTAACGATCGCGTGGCGGAGGCTGAACCCAGCCACGCCATCGCCAACTTCCGTATCGCGGCCGGTCTGGAACAGGGGGCGTTTTACGGGATGGTCTTTCAGGACAGCGACGTGGCGAAATGGCTCGAAGCCGTGGCGTGGTCGCTGTGCCAGAAGCCGGATGCCGAACTGGAAAAAACCGCCGACGAGGTGATCGAGCTGGTCGCAGCGGCGCAGTGTGAAGATGGCTATCTCAATACCTATTTCACGGTGAAAGCACCGGCCGAGCGCTGGACCAATCTGGCCGAGTGCCACGAACTGTACTGCGCCGGGCATATGATTGAAGCGGGTGTGGCGTATTTCCAGGGAACCGGAAAGCGCCGCCTGCTGGACGTGGTGTGCAGGCTGGCGGATCATATCGACAGCGTGTTTGGCCCGGGCGAAAACCAGCTGCACGGCTATCCGGGCCACCCGGAAATCGAGCTGGCGCTGATGCGGCTGTACGACGTCACGCAGGAGCCACGCTATCTCAATCTGGTGAAATACTTTATTGAGGAACGCGGCACACAGCCTCACTTCTACGATATCGAATATGAGAAGCGCGGCAGAACGTCATACTGGAACACCTATGGCCCGGCGTGGATGGTCAAGGACAAAGCCTACAGTCAGGCGCATCAGCCCCTTGCCGAACAACAAACGGCCATCGGCCATGCCGTGCGTTTCGTCTACCTGATGGCGGGCATGGCGCATCTGGCGCGCCTGAGCAACGACGAAGGGAAACGTCAGGATTGCCTGCGGCTGTGGAACAACATGGCACAGCGCCAGCTGTACATCACCGGCGGGATTGGCTCCCAAAGCAGCGGCGAGGCATTCAGCAGCGATTACGATCTGCCCAACGATACGGTCTATGCCGAAAGCTGCGCCTCCATCGGCCTGATGATGTTTGCCCGCCGGATGCTGGAGATGGAGGCGGACGGCCACTACGCCGACGTGATGGAGCGCGCACTATACAACACGGTGCTGGGTGGCATGGCGCTGGACGGTAAGCATTTCTTTTATGTGAATCCGCTGGAAGTGCACCCGAAAACACTGGCCTTTAACCATATCTATGACCACGTGAAACCGGTGCGCCAGCGCTGGTTCGGCTGCGCCTGTTGCCCGCCGAATATTGCGCGCGTGCTGACCTCGCTGGGGCACTATATTTATACCGTTCGCCCGGACGCGCTGTTGATCAACCTGTACGTGGGAAACGATGTCGCCATTCCGGTGGGGGAAAACACCCTCCAGCTGCGTATTAGCGGAAACTATCCGTGGCATGAGCAGGTGAAAATCGAGATAACCTCACCAGTTCCGGTAACTCACACGCTGGCCCTGAGGCTGCCGGACTGGTGTGCGGAACCGGCTGTTTCGCTCAATGGTCAAGCCATTACAGGCGAGGTCTCCCGTGGATACTTATACCTAAACCGCCGCTGGCAGGAAGGCGACACGCTGACGCTGACGTTACCGATGCCGGTCCGCCGCGTGTACGGCAACCCGCAGGTGCGCCAGCAGGCGGGGAAAGTCGCATTGCAGCGTGGGCCGCTGGTTTACTGCCTGGAAGAAGCCGATAACGGCGCAAATCTGCATAACCTTTATTTGCCGCAAGACAGCGCGTTTCGGGTATTTGAAGGCAAAGGCATTTTCGCGCACAAGATGCTGATACAGGCGGAAGGGATCGGGTGTCAGGCGAAGGACACTGATGCCTTGTGGCAGTACGACCACTCGCCGGTAGAACGTCAGCCCCAGACGCTGACCTTTATTCCGTGGTTCAGCTGGGCAAACCGGGGAGAAGGGGAAATGCGGATATGGGTGGATGAAGGCTGAATAACTGCGGCCTGTTGCCCTCACCCCAGCCCTCTCCCACGGGAGAGGGAGTAAAAAGTAGGCCGGGTAAGGCGAAGCCGCCACCCGGCTTTAACCCGGCTCAGGCCGCCCGGGACGGCCTGAGCCGGGAGATTAAAACAGCCCCAGCGGTTTATCGGAGTAGCTGACTAACAGACATTTCGTTTGCTGGTAGTGCTCCAGCATCATCTTATGGGTTTCGCGCCCGATGCCCGACTGTTTGTAGCCGCCAAACGCCGCATGAGCCGGATAGGCGTGATAGCAGTTTGTCCATACGCGTCCGGCCTGAATGCCGCGGCCCATTTTATAGGCAAGGTTACCGTTACGGCTCCAGACGCCCGCCCCCAGGCCATACTGCGTGTCGTTAGCGAGCTCCAGCGCCTCGTCCATGGTTTTAAACGTGGTGACGGCCAGCACCGGTCCAAAAATTTCCTCCTGAAAAACGCGCATGTTGTTCTTACCGAACAGGATAGTCGGCTCAAGGTAGTAGCCCTCCTGCAAATCGCCGCCCAGCACCTTACGACGACCGCCGGTCAACACATCGGCCCCCTCTTTTTTACCGATATCAATATAGTTGAGGATGGTTTCCAGCTGGCCATGCGATACCTGCGCCCCCATCTGGGTAACGTTATCCAGCGGATTACCGCTGCGAATCGACTCCACGCGCCGGATCGCCCGCTCCATAAAGCGCTCATAAATGGATTCCTGCACCAGCGCGCGGCTCGGACAGGTGCAGACTTCGCCCTGGTTAAACGCAAACAGCGCAAACCCTTCCAGCGCTTTGTCGAAGAAGGCGTCCTCTTCATCCATCACGTCGGCAAAGAAGATGTTCGGCGATTTCCCGCCCAGCTCCAGGGTGACCGGAATGATGTTCTGGGTCGCGTACTGCATAATCTGCTGACCCACTTCCGTTGAGCCGGTAAACGCCACTTTGGCGATACGCTTTGAAGTAGCCAGATATTCGCCGATCTCTCCCCCGGCCCCGTTGACCACGTTAATGACCCCCGGCGGCAACAGGTCGCCAATTACCTCCATCAGCAGCAGTACCGAAAGCGGCGTTAAGCGTGCAGGTTTCAGCACAACGCAGTTACCCGCCGCCAGCGCGGGCGCCATTTTCCAGCTCGCCATCAGCAGCGGGAAGTTCCACGGAATAATTTGCCCCACCACGCCGAGCGGCTCGTGGAAGTGATACGCCACGGTATCTTTGTCAACTTCACTTATTCCCCCCTCCTGGGCACGGATGCAGGACGCAAAATAGCGGAAATGGTCGATCGCCAGCGGCACGTCCGCCGCCATGGTTTCGCGGATCGGCTTGCCGTTGTCCCACGTTTCTGCGGTCGCCAGCAGCTCCAGATTCTGCTCCATCCGATCGGCGATTTTGAACAACATGGCCGCTCTGTCCTGAACGGACATTTGCCCCCACTTATCTTTCGCCTTATGCGCCGCATCCAGCGCTAAATCGATATCCCGCTTGCCCGAACTGGCAATTTCACACAGCGGCTGGCCGGTAACGGGCGTCAGGTTGGAATAGTATTCACCGTCGACGGGCGCCACCCAGTCGCCGCCGATAAAGTTGTCATAGCGGGGCTTCAGCCTAAGGGGAAAACCATACTCGCCAGGCTGGATACGCGATGAGGGAGGATTGTTTGTCATGACCGTCTCCTTGCTGTTGTTGTACAACAAGGGTAGTTCCGGCTGGTGATTTTCTCGCCAGCGGGTAGCGGGTTTACGAGCCGCATCACGGATTACCGTACTTTACGTTTCGTTTCTGTCGCCGCAGCCATACTTAATAGCTCAAGGGCTCATGAGGAATGATGCAATGCAGCTATTTATCGGCTTTGACGTGGGTGGAACCCACATCAAACACGGCGTAATTAATGAAAACGGCGAAGAACTGACATCCGATGAATATGATACGCCGGACGATGAAAGCACCTTCAAAGAGAAGTGGAAAGCGGTAGTGGATAAATACTGCCAGGAGCACGAGATCGCCAGTATTGGCGTGAGTTTTCCAGGACATATCAATCACCATACTGGCGAAGCGGCCAAAGCCGGGGCGCTGGACTATCTTGACGGCGAAAACCTGTGCGAACTGTTCGCACAGCTGACCGATCTCCCCGTGACAATCGAAAACGATGCCAATTGCGCGGCGCTGGGCGAGCGCTGGCAGGGCGCGGGCAAGGACTATGAGCATTTCGTCTGCATCACCATCGGCACCGGCATCGGCGGCGGTATCGTCATGGAGGGCGATCTCTACCGCGGGTCGCACTACCGGGCGGGTGAGTTTGGCGTGCTGCCCGTAGGCAATGAGGGCGAGCCGATGCATGAAGTGGCGTCCGCCAGTGGCCTGATGAAAGCCTGCCGCCGCGCGCTGGCCGTGTCGGAAGATGAGATGCCTGATGGTGAGGAGCTGTTTAAACGCATGGACAGCGACGTGCATCTGCGCGAAGCCATTGAAGCGTGGGCGCATTGTCTGTCGCGCGGTATTTACAGCGTGATCTCTATGTTTGATCCGCAGGCGGTGCTGATTGGCGGCGGCATTAGTGAGCAGGAGAAAATCTATCTCCTGCTGGATAAATATTTACAGCGATTCGAGGAGTGGGAAGCGCTCCGGGTGCCCATCCTTCCCTGCGAGCTGGGTAACCAGGCGGGAAGGCTGGGCGCGGTCTGGCTGGCTAAGCAGAAGCAGGCGCGCAGCGCTTAACGCTTACGGAAATAACTGCGCGTCGCGTAGCACATGGTCATTGCCACGACGACGCGTAAACCCGATGCGGTTGAAATACTCCAGGATCTGAATCGCCAGTTTGCGTCCTACGTTCAGCCGATCGCGGAAGTCTGCGGCGCAGGTTGATCCGCGCGCCTGATCCAGCTCCCGGATCAGGTTCGCAAACGCAACGATCCGATCGTTGCGGTAATAACGATCTTTCACGATCGCCACAATCATGCCCTGCTGCGCCGCATGCCGCAGTACCTGACGCATCAGCTGCTCATCGGTATTGGTTTCACGCGCCAGATCGCGCACCCACCAGGGTTCATCGCCAAACAGCGCCGCCACTTTTTGCCAGACCGCGTCCTGCTCAGCGGTAAAACCGGCCTTATGTTCCGGCAGGTGTAGCCAGCCGTGATGACTTGCAATCACGCCGCTTTCACGCATGTTTTCAATCAGCAACAGCACCAGCGCGTCGTCTTCCATGGGCAACGCCATACGCCGCAGACGTTCACGGCCCGGACCGGGCTCATCCTGATGCTGTTCATGATAGGTCGCCAGCGTGCTCAACACTTTACGCTGCCAGCGCGCCGCCACCGGCGCGTTCAGCAGGCTGTTGCCAGCCTGAATAAAACCCGGCTCCTGCGTCAGAAGACGCAATCCTTCACCGCTGAGCTGGCGCGCCCAGGCGAACGCAGCCAGATCCACCGCACCACGCTCAAGGTGGATATCTAACGCAGACTTGTCGTCACGGGCCTGGGCCAGCGAGGCCAGCCACGCTAAATACTCGGGCTTACGCTTGCCGCGACGGGGCGGATTCAGCATCACCACGCGGGCGCCCGCCAGGGTTTCGCGCGCGGAGATGTCGCGCAGAACCAGGCGGTCGTTATCCGCCAGCCAGAGCGGGGAGTCGAACACCAGTTCGGCGAGATCGTTTTCCAGCAGCGACACGCGTCCAGTGATGTGGCTGGCCGCGTGATGGATATGCAGCGGCTGCCACTGGGTCAGCGGCGTGTGGGTCTGTAGAGAAACGATAATCCGTTCAGAAGGCTCCGGCGGCGCGTCGGCCAGCAGCCAGTCGCCGCGGTTAAGCTGGTCTTTTTCGGCATCACCAGCAATATTCAGCGCGATACGCTGCCCGGCATGGGCCTGTTCCACCGGCTGGTTTTGCGCGTGAAGCCCGCGCACGCGCATGGGTTTGTTCACGCCCGTCAGCCACAGGGTATCGCCCACGTTAACTTCGCCGCTCAGCGCGGTACCGGTCACCACCAGCCCAGCCCCTTTCACGGTAAACGCCCTGTCGATCGCCAGACGGAAGCGGTGATGGCTGGCATGCTCACGAGACGGGATCTGCTGCAAATGGTCGCGAAGAGCGTCGATACCGCGGCCTTCTGTCGCCACGGTGACAAACAGAGCGGCATCCTTAAAACCATATTCACTCAGCGCCGCCAGTACCTCTTCACGCACCTCGTTGATACGCGCCTCATCCACACGGTCCGCTTTGGTAAGGGCGACGGTCAACTGCGGGTTTCCCGTCAGTTGCAGGATCGCCAGATGCTCGCGCGTTTGCGCCATCACCCCGTCATCGCACGCGACAACCAGCAGAGCATGATCGATCCCGCCCACGCCCGCGAGCATATTGGAAAGAAACTTCTCGTGGCCGGGCACGTCGATAAAGCCCAGCACGCGACCGTCGGGCTGTGGCCAGTAGGCGTAACCCAGGTCAATGGTCATGCCGCGCTTTTTCTCTTCCGGCAGGCGATCGGCATTCACGCCCGTAATGGCCTGCAATAACGTGGTTTTGCCGTGGTCAACGTGACCGGCGGTGGCAATAATCATTTCAACATCATCTCCAGAAACCGCCCTTCATCTTCCAGGCAGCGTAAATCCAGCCACATACGACCATCACCGATCCGGCCAATCACTGGCGTCGGTAATGCACGCCAGCGCGCCGACAGCGCCTCAAGCTGGCTTCCGCGTCCGTCGCGCGGGGTGAACGTCAGCGCTTCGCTCGGTAACCTGTCCACGGGCAGCGAGCCGCTGCCAATTTGCGACAGGCAAGGCTCGATACGAACTTCAAACTCAGGGTAATGAGGAGCAACCTGCGGCAGTAGCGCTTCCGCCCGCGCGCGAACAGAGGCTTCATCACGGCTCAGCAAACGCAACGTGGGCAGGCGGTCAGCCAGTTTCTCCGGGTGGAGATAGAGCCGCAGCGTGGCTTCCAGCGCGGCCAGCGTCATTTTATCGGCACGCAGGGCGCGCTTCAGTGGGTGCTGCTGTAGCTGCGCAATCAGTTCGCGCTTGCCGACGATAATCCCCGCCTGCGGCCCGCCCAGCAGTTTGTCGCCGGAGAAACTGACCAGGCTTACGCCCGCAGCAACCATTTCCTGCACCATTGGCTCTTTCGGCAGACCGTACTGGCGCATATCCACCAGCGACCCGCTGCCGAGATCGGCAATCACCGGCACGTTTAGCTCGCGCCCGATGTCGGCCAGTTCGGCCTCTTCCACCGTTTTGGTGAACCCCTCAATGTGGTAATTGCTGGTATGCACTTTCATCAGCAGGGCAGTGTTTTCATTCACCGCCGCGCGATAATCTTTTGCATGGGTACGGTTGGTTGTGCCCACTTCATGCAGCGTGCAGCCCGCCTGGCGCATGACATCAGGAATACGAAACGCCCCGCCGATCTCCACCAGCTCGCCGCGAGAGACGACAACCTCTTTTCCGCTCGCGGTGGCCGCCAGCATTAACAGCACCGCCGCCGCGTTGTTATTCACAATGCAGGCATCTTCCGCGCCGGTGATCTGGCAGAGAAGATCCGCCAGTGCGCGATCGCGATGCCCGCGCCCGGCGCCGTCCAGATCGTACTCCAGCGTCACCGGCGAGCGCATGGCCCGGGTGACGGCCTCTATCGCTTCTTCTGCCTGCTGTGCCCGGCCCAGATTGGTGTGCAGAACCGTGCCCGTCAGGTTAATAACCGGGCGCAACGCGCTTTGCGCGTGCTTGCTCAGCCTCCATTCAACTTCCTGCGCCCATGCCTCGCACCAGCCGGGTAGCGCGTTTTCAGCCTGAATATGGCGACGCGCATCGTCCTGAAGCTGGCGTAGCATGTCGACCGTTGCAGTATGGCCAAACTGCTCCAGCACCGCAGTGATGCGCGGATCACGAAGCAGACGATCGGTAGCGGGGATCTGGCTGTAGAGGGAATGATGAGTAGTCATGAATGCGCCTGGCGAGTAAATATCTTCCCCCCTCCCGACGGGAGAGGGAGTTAACATGTGGGGGGATTGTACCGCCTCCCGCCAGGAAGTGTTATAACCCGCATCAAGCCTTTGGTGGTTCAGTCCGGGCGAAACTTTCGCGCTGGAAGAGCGTCTCCGCCAGTTTGACCAGCAGCGGACGATCCACGCACCAGCCCGGCGAGACGCGGCGGAAATTAAGGTAGCCAATGGCGCAGGCGATGGCGATCGTCGCCAGATTCAGGCTATCGCTCTGAATTTTCCCCTCGCGGATCAGCTGTTCGCACATATCCAGGCTGCGGCTGATTTTTTCGCGCTGGCGTAGCAGCTCATTTTCTGACTGCTGGGCGGCGGGCCTTGCCTGCTCGCGTACGGACGTTAATGCCGCATCCATAATGCCATCCGCCAGGGCTTCAATTTGCTTCATCGCCAGCGCTGCTTTTGGATCCGCCGGCAGCATGGCTGGCGCAACGCCAAGCAGCTCGATGTACTCCGCAATGATCGGGGAATCAAACCAGTAGTCGCCCTCGTCCGTTACCAGCGCCGGGACTTTCCCCAGCGGGTTGTACTGCGCAACGCCGTTCTCTGCGTGGTACGGTTGTTCATTTACGAATTCAAATTCAATCCCTTTCTCCAGCAGGAGAATCGAAATCTTACGCACGAAAGGACTGGTATAACTGCCGATGAGTTTCATTGCTTATCCTTAATGCCCATAAAGAGGTCAGTATTGATCAAGCCGTGAAAAAAGGCAGGTGTACGTATCGCATTCCTGCCGTGAGGGGATACGGGAGAAATCTGCATAAAAATATTTTGTGAATCAAATCACAATCTGGAAACAAACAGCCAACTTAACATTGTGATATTAATCACAAAATAGCCCTCATTTTGGCGTAATTCTGAGCAATGTATTTTTTTTACACACCCATTATGTGATCGCGATCACTTCATTAATATCCTCACCCCCTACATTCATGTGATTCAGATCACACAAAATTCCGCTATCTGGACAGTTGAACGATTCAGTGCCAGATTTCACAGCATCAGAACAGGGCCCGGCTACCTCTGCCGCCGCACATTAACGATAAACCTCGGGCCACAAGCCTAAGCGTAAACATAAGAAGGGGTGTTTTATGTCATCCGATTTCAAGATCAAAGTGCAAAGCTTTGGTCGTTTCCTCAGCAACATGGTGATGCCAAATATCGGCGCGTTTATCGCGTGGGGTATTATCACCGCATTATTTATTCCGACAGGGTGGTTGCCTAACGAAACGCTGGCGAAACTTGTTGGCCCAATGATTACGTACCTGCTGCCGCTGCTCATCGGTTATACCGGTGGTCGTCTGGTGGGCGGTGACCGTGGTGGTGTCGTGGGTGCCATCACAACCATGGGGGTAATTGTCGGTGCGGATATGCCGATGTTCCTCGGTGCGATGATTGCCGGTCCTCTGGGCGGCTGGGCTATTAAGAAATTTGACGTCTGGGTTGATGGCAAGATCAAATCCGGCTTCGAAATGCTGGTGAACAACTTCTCCGCGGGCATCATCGGGATGATCCTCGCGATTCTGGCGTTCCTCGGCATTGGTCCTGCGGTTGAAGTGCTCTCCAAACTGCTGGCGGCAGGCGTTAACTTCATGGTGGCGCACGACATGCTGCCGCTAGCGTCTATCTTCGTTGAACCGGCGAAAATCCTGTTCCTGAACAACGCCATCAACCACGGTATCTTCTCACCGCTGGGTATCCAGCAGTCACACGATCTCGGCAAGTCCATCTTCTTCCTGATTGAAGCGAACCCGGGTCCGGGTATGGGCGTTCTGCTGGCGTACATGTTCTTTGGTCGCGGCAGCGCGAAACAGTCTGCTGGCGGCGCGGCGATCATTCACTTCCTGGGCGGTATTCACGAAATTTACTTCCCGTATGTGCTGATGAACCCACGTCTGATCCTGGCCGTTATCCTTGGCGGTATGACCGGCGTATTCACCCTGAGCGTACTGGGCGGTGGTCTGGTGTCTCCTGCTTCTCCAGGCTCTATTCTGGCGGTGCTGGCGATGACCCCGAAAGGCGCCTACTTCGCGAACATCGCGGCGATCTGTGCGGCCATGGCCGTCTCCTTCGTGGTCTCCGCTATCCTGCTGAAAACCAGCAAGGTGAAAGAAGACGACGATATCGAAGCGGCAACCCGTCGTATGCATGACATGAAAGCCGAATCCAAAGGCGCAACGCCGCTGGCGGCGGGTGATGTCTCTAACGACCTGAGCCACGTACGTAAAATTATCGTGGCCTGTGATGCCGGTATGGGTTCCAGCGCAATGGGTGCGGGCGTGCTGCGTAAGAAAGTGCAGGATGTGGGTCTGACCAACATCTCCGTGACCAACAGCGCGATTAACAACCTGCCGCCGGACGTTGACCTGGTGATCACGCACCGCGATCTGACCGAGCGCGCCATGCGTCAGGTGCCGCAGGCGCAGCACATTTCCCTGACCAACTTCCTCGACAGCGGCCTGTACACCAGCCTGACCGAACGTCTGGTTGCGGCCCAGCGCCATGAAGATAACGAAGTGAAAGTGCGCACCAGCCTGCAAGACAGCTTCGACGAGAGCAACGCGCATCTGTTCAAACTGGGCGCAGAAAATATCTTCCTTGGCCGCACGGCGACCAATAAAGAAGAGGCCATTCGCTTCGCCGGTGAGCAGCTGGTGAAAGGCGGCTACGTTCAGCCGGAATACGTTGAGGCGATGCTGGAGCGTGAAAAGCTGACCCCAACCTACCTGGGTGAATCCATCGCGGTTCCACACGGTACGGTGGAAGCCAAAGACCGCGTGCTGAAAACCGGCGTGGTGTTCTGTCAGTATCCTGACGGCGTGCGCTTCGGTGAAGAAGAGGAAGACATCGCCCGTCTGGTGATTGGTATCGCCGCTCGCAATAACGAGCATATCCAGGTGATTACCAGCCTGACCAACGCGCTGGATGACGAAACGGTTATTGAGCGTCTGGCCAATACCACCAGCGTTGAAGAAGTTCTGGCTCTGCTTAACAAGTAACAGCGCCTCTTCCCTCTCCCCCCGGGGAGAGGGCTAGGGTGAGGGGAAAACGTTCCTCACCCCAGCCCTCTCGGGTAAAAACATTGATGAAGGTTAACACTATGAAAGCATTACATTTTGGCGCAGGTAATATCGGTCGTGGCTTTATCGGTAAACTGCTGGCAGACGCGGGCATTACCCTGACATTCGCCGATGTGAATCAGGTGGTTCTTGATGCCCTGAATGCCCGTCATAGCTATCAGGTTCACGTGGTGGGTGAAAACGAACAGGTTGAAACGGTCTCTGGCGTCAACGCGGTAAGCAGCATTGGCGACGACGTGATTGACCTCATCGCGAGCGTTGATCTGGTCACCACAGCCGTGGGTCCGGTGGTGCTTGAGCGTATCGCCCCGGCGGTCGCGAAAGGCCTGGCGAAGCGTAAAGCACAAGGCGTTGAAACGCCGCTGAACATCATCGCCTGTGAAAACATGGTGCGCGGCACCACGCAGCTGAAAGGCCACGTTCTGGCCGCTGTGGCTGAGGAAGATAAAGCCTGGGTTGAAGCGCACGTTGGTTTTGTGGATTCCGCCGTTGACCGCATCGTTCCGCCATCAGAATCCGCCACCAACGACCCGCTGGAAGTGACGGTGGAAACCTTCAGCGAGTGGATCGTTGATAAAACTCAGTTTAAAGGCGCGCTGCCGTCCATTCCGGGAATGGAATTAACCGATAATCTGATGGCATTTGTCGAACGTAAACTCTTCACGCTGAACACCGGGCATGCTATAACCGCGTACCTCGGGAAATTGGCCGGTCATCAGACGATTCGTGACGCGATCCTCGATGAGAACATCCGTGCGGTGGTCAAAGGGGCAATGGAAGAGAGCGGCGCGGTGCTGATCAAACGCTACGGTTTTGATGCTGATAAACACGCAGCATACATCCAGAAAATCCTCGGTCGTTTTGAAAACCCGTATCTGAAAGATGACGTTGAGCGCGTGGGTCGTCAACCGCTGCGTAAACTAAGCGCGGGCGACCGCCTGATTAAACCGCTGCTGGGCACGCTGGAATACGGTCTGCCGCACGCTAACCTGGTGAAGGGAATCGCTGCCGCAATGCACTACCGCAGCGAGCAGGACCCGCAGGCGATTGAGCTGGCTCAGCTGATTGATGACAAAGGCGCACAGGCTGCGCTGGCGCAGATTTCCGGTCTGGATGCCAACAGTGACGTGGTTGCGGAGGCGGTCAGCGCATACAACGCAACCAAATGATGCAGAGTCCGGCGCAGGTTAGCCTGCGCCCGAATAACAGATTGTCAGATATGCAGGCAATAATGGAACAAACCCAGGCCTTTGAAAATCGTGTGCTTGAGCGTCTGAATGCTGGCAAAACCGTACGAAGTTTCCTGATCGCCGCCGTCGAGC
This sequence comes from Enterobacter cloacae complex sp.6700776, assembly GCF_048284255.1. Taxonomy (NCBI): domain Bacteria; kingdom Pseudomonadati; phylum Pseudomonadota; class Gammaproteobacteria; order Enterobacterales; family Enterobacteriaceae; genus Enterobacter; species Enterobacter cloacae complex sp.6700776. Next base: position 49,420 of record NZ_JBLVYK010000019.1, read on the forward strand.
TGTTAACCGAGGCGGTGAACATTCTGGTGCTTCAGGTGTTTCGCAAAGACGACTACGCGGTAAAGTATGCTGTAGAACCGTTACTGGACGGAGACGGACCGCTGGGCGATTTATCGGTACGGCTGAAGCTGATCTACGGTCTTGGCGTGCTCAACCGTCAGGAGTATGAAGACGCCGAGCTGTTAATGGCGCTGCGCGAAGAGCTCAATCATGACGGCAATGAGTACACCTTCACCGATGATGAGATCCTGGGGCCCTTCGGCGAACTGCACTGCGTAGCCGCGCTCCCTCCCGCACCTCAGTTTGATGACAGCGACCCTGAGCTGTACATGATGCAAAAGCTGCGTTATCAACAAGTTGTCCGCTCCACCATGGTGCTTTCCCTGACTGAGCTGATTTCTAAAATCAGCTTAAAAAAAGCGTTTCAGAAGTAAGCCCGCACACATTGGTGTATCCTTCCTTGTAAATTCCCCGTTTTCAGAGTTATTTGTCATGAAAGAAGTCGAAAAGAACGAAATTAAACGCCTGAGCGACCGTCTGGATCTGATCCGCCATCAGATGACTGGCCTCTCCCTTGTTGATTCCGCCGAGAAATATGCCGAGCTGGAAAAAGAGTCCGTGAAGCTGGAGGCGGAAATTGAGCGCCTGCGCGATGTGAAAGGCCAGAAGCTGAGTAAAGAGGCGCAGAAGCTGATGAACATGCCGCATCGCCGCGCGATCACCAAAAAAGAGCAGGCCGACATGGGCAAGCTGAAGAAAAGCGTCCGTGGCCTGGTGGTGGTGCACCCGATGACTGAGCTTGGCCGCGAAATGGGCCTGAAAGAGATGACGGGTTTTAGTAAGACCGCGTTCTGATACTTAATTTAAGTTAAATTAAATACAAACCAGCCCAATAGATTCACCAAAAGAATGTATTGGGTTTTTTATTACCTAAAAGTACCGGACTGCTGCCCGAAAATGTAAAGAAGCAATAGTAAACTCTGCGGGTTCACAATTGTCATTGTTAAGAGTAAAGTGGACATTCATTTCTTTCGATCTAACTAATACACACGGCACGCCATTGAAATATAATATATTTTCTTTGGCTTGATGGTATGTCATTGCATTAGGTTATAAATTTTATGAATTCTACTGAGAGCTCAACCTTTCAAAACAGCGCCCTTTCTTTAGAACAAAAACTTGAAAAAGCCAGGGCTGAACTTCTGGACTTAGGGGCAAGGAACCGCTTACTCAACATTCCACGATCGAAGAATACGCGTTTCCTGGAAGTGATTGATGAGCGTTCCGAACTGGTTTACAAACTTCTGTTTAATGAAAAAAAGACGTTCACATTTTTACATGGTAAATCAGGAAAAGAAGACGACCTGGAGAGAGAAGATAGTCTTTCAGAGGAAAAATCTTTTATTTATCAATTCGATGAGACAGACGCCGAAATAAAATCACAGCATCTTGATACTAAACTACAGACTCGTTTGACACCTAAAGGTTTGCAGACTCGATTACTCGATTTGTATCACGACGCCAAAACGCTTGAAGAAGAGCAAGGAGCAAACATTCTTTTCCTAGCATTGGGCACGTTGAAGTGGGTGGATCTCGCGAATAAAGAGAATATCCGTTATGCCCCTTTGATACTGGTGCCAGTCAGTCTGGAACGCGGTAGTGCTGGAGAAAGATTTAAACTAAAAGCGCGTTCAGAAGACATAATCCCTAACCTTTCTCTAGAAGCCTTCCTTGAACGCGTGCACCAGATCACATTACCTGTAATGCAATCTGACGATGATGAAATTAACATAAGTGGTTACTTTGACTCTGTACAGCAAGCAATAGCATTGAAATCAGATTGGGAAGTTATACCCAACGACATTATCCTTGGTTTGTTCTCATTTTCTAAATTTTTGATGTATCGAGATCTCGATCCTGCAAACTGGCCCAATGAAGAAGCTATTACATCAAAATATCTTATTCGTGCGCTGATGGAAGAAGGGTTCGATGAAAGTGATGGACTTCTCTCAGAAGATAGCTCTATAGACCCCATCATCACGCCAAAAGATATGCTTCATATAATGGATAGCGACAGTTCTCAAACGCTCGCAATTCATGAGGTAAGAAGAGGTAGAAACCTTGTTATACAAGGGCCACCGGGGACGGGTAAGTCGCAAACGATAGCCAATATCATTGCATCTGCCATCGCAGATGGAAAAACGGTGCTTTTCGTTGCAGAAAAAATGGCAGCTCTTGAAGTGGTCAAGCGGCGTCTCGACCAAACAGGAGTGGGTGATGCCTGTTTAGAACTGCACAGCAATAAGGCCAATAAACGAATTTTGCTCGAAGAGTTGAAACGAGTATGGGATTTAGGTTCACCCCGCGGCGAATTTCCTGATGAATTGATTGAGAATTTAACTGAAGCCCGGGATTCTCTCAATGCCCACCCAGCGCGCCTCCATAAAGTCTACACACCTTCAGGTTTGACCCCCTACCAGGTCATTGGGCAATTGGTAAGATTACGTCAAAATGGGCAAACACCTACAGACTTCTTTCTTTATGGCTTCGATGAATGGAGCAATAACGATCTGATAAAACGACTGGATCTCGTTAAAGAGCTTACTGAGCGAATTGAAGATATTGGGCTACCCCATAATCACCCGTGGAATGGCGTAAAACGAGAATCCATTTTGCCTGGTGAACTCGATCGCCTAATGCCAAAAATCACTATGTTGTTGCACGAAGCACATGACTTTCAAAATAGTATAGTGGCTCTGGCTGCCCGAGTTGGGATAACACCTGTACCCGTACATTTCAAAGAGGCAGACAAAATTGTTCAGATTGCTAACCTCATAAATCAGGCGCCTGAGTTTGAGGAAGCAGCATTAGTAAATCCTGTCTGGTCTAACTCTCTAAACGAAATAAAAAGTCTAATTGAACAAGGTGAAACGTATCAGGATAATCTCCAGGAAATCAAAGAACTGCTTCATGACGGTCAGTTTGATACCCCTCTCCTTGAATTTCGGGATGAGTTACAAACAATCCCAGAGGATCTTTTGCCAGATGCCTTCTCAGCCGCAAAAGCATTGCTACCGCTATTACCCCAAATTCAGTTAACAGTGGCCCATCTGACGAAAGAGCTAGGTACTGAATCTCCTTATCGTTCATCTCATGAAATTAAAAATCTGATAGAACTCAGCATACGTGTGGCGGATGCCCCCGATGCGAGCCCACAAGCTTTTATTGCTTCTGTGTGGGAACATGGTGTCGAACAAGCAAGGGAGTTGGTCAATTCGATCGCTGATTTATATTCTTTACGTCAGAAAATTGATCCACTTGTATCAGAGACCATTTGGGATACCGACCTTACACAACTTCGTCATAACCTCGCGATACATACTGGGATATTCAAAATTTTGAACAGCGAATGGCGCCGTTCACGTGCACTTGCCCGCTCTCTCATTCGAGATACAAATCAACCTATTCAGCAGCAAATTGAGCTTTTGGATAATGTTATTCAGGCGCAAATGCTAAGAAAAAATATCGCCAACGCTAGCGAGTTTGGTAATAGTGCGTTTGGCTCACACTGGCGTGGTGAAAACAGTGACAGCAGTGCTTTGAAAGCATTAGTAGAATGGATGGCAACGCTTAAAGATGTTGGTTCAGAAGCGCGTATACTTGCGAGCCAACTGTCTGATCGTGAAACTTTGAGGCACCTTAGCCAGAAACTGGAGCAGCTTCTTAATCAAACCGGCATCGAACTGAAGCAACTTTGGAAAGCGTTTGGCGCAGGTGCAGAATCCTGGTTTGATAATCATTATTCTGTTAAGCGTGTTCCATTAAGCTATGTTGAAGCTCTGGCGCAAAAACTCTGTCGTATAGATTCAACATCACATCAGGTCTTTAAAGAACCGGCAGATCGCCCCGGAGAACGCCTGACGCTGGTTAAGAAGATTATCGCACTGCAATATCAAAAGAAGGTCATTGAATCTCAATCCGAATTGGGAAGTGCAGCATTCGGTAGTGCATGGCTGGACACACAGTCAAACTGGCATAATCTCTTTAGAGATTATACATGGATGGAAAAACACAGTGATTTACGCTTCATCTGCGCAACCATAAACAATCGCGATGAGTTACTGAATTCTGCTAAACAACTTTCAGCGACACGTGTCTCTATCATTGACGAACTTGAAAACCTGGCCAACGAACTCGAATCGTCTACCGATGATCTCTTCCATTTAGATAATCAACTTTTACCTATCGATAGCGTCCTGAGCAAACTAACCTCCTGGACTGAAAATGCCGAACAATTGTCTAAATGGGTTGCCTGGCAACACCGACGTAACCAGGCGAATAACCAGGGGCTGTCAGAAGTTGTAGAACGGCTTGAGGATGGGCGCTTACCATTATCCAATTGTTATAGCTCGGTCGAATATTCTTATTATGAATCGCTGTTCAGTTTAATGGCTAAAGAGTCACCTTCCCTTTCCCGCTTCGATGGCGATCTTCATAACCGAAAAGTTCAGTTCTTTGCCGAAATGGATTTACGACGTATAAAAAGCTCAAGTATTGAGGTTGCCCGAGCACACCATCGCCGTATTCCTTCAAAAATCGGAGCGGCCGGTCCCGTTGGAGTCCTGCGCGCTGAAATGGCTAGGAAAAGAGGCCATATGCCTATTCGCCAATTGATGCTTAAAGCGGGCCCAGCAATTCAGGCAATCAAACCGGTCATGATGATGAGCCCGCTTTCTGTCGCACAATTCTTGATACCTGGTAAGCAAAAATTTGATTTGCTTGTAATGGATGAAGCCAGCCAGATTCAGCCTGTCGATGCCATAGGTGCAATTGCTCGATGTCAGCAAGTTGTTGTTGTTGGCGACGAAAGACAATTACCGCCAACCAGTTTCTTCTCTCGCATGACTGAAGCAAGTAACGATGATGGAGATGAAGATTCGACGCAAGTAGCAGATATCGAAAGCATACTTGGACTGTTTGTGGCCAGAGGCTTGCCACAAAGAATGCTTCGCTGGCATTACCGCAGTCGACATCAGTCGCTTATTGCGGTTTCTAATAGTCAGTTCTATGAAAATAAACTGTTTATCGTCCCAAGCCCATATACCGAAGAGGCTGGTATGGGCTTGCGATTCCATTATGTAGAAAACGGTGTTTTCGAATCAGGTGCAGGTAATGCCAATCCTATTGAGGCGAAAAGGATTGCTACCGCCATTCTTGAGCATGTACAGCAGAATCCTGAATTGTCATTGGGAGTCGCAACATTTTCCGTTTCACAACGTAAGGCTATTCAGGATGAATTAGAGGTTCTTCGTCGTTTAAATCCACAATATGAAGATTTCTTTAATTCTCATCCTGGCGAGCCATTCTTCATTAAAAACCTGGAAAACATTCAAGGTGACGAACGTGATGTCATCATGATCTCAGTAGGATATGCGCGTAATAAACAAGGCTATCTGGCAATGCGATTCGGCCCTCTGGGTTCGCAAGGTGGTGAGCGACGGCTTAATGTGCTGATTAGCCGAGCAAAACGCCGATGTGAAGTTTTTGCATCAATCACTGATGAAGATATTGACCTTGAGCGCGCGAAAGGTGTTGGTGTCTTGGCGTTCAAGCTCTTCCTGCAATATGCCCGCACAGGACGTTTATCAATGTCCACATCTTCCGGGCGCCCTATGGATAGCGTATTTGAAGAACAAGTCGCCTCAGCACTTCAGAACCGAGGCTATCAGGTGCATCCACAAGTTGGAATCGCTGGTTTCTTTATCGATCTGGCGATCGCCGATCCTGAACTGCCCGGGCGATATCTGCTGGGTATTGAATGCGATGGCAGTGCTTATCATTCCTCTCGCTCTGCGCGAGAACGCGATCGTTTGCGCCAGGCAGTTCTTGAAGATCATGGCTGGATCATACACCGTATCTGGAGTACTGACTGGTTCCAAAGACCTGAAGAGCAACTGCAAAGAGTTATTAATGCTATTGAGAATGCAAAATCAGAGCTGAATAGCAGAGCAGAACATAACGCAGGTCGTTCTCGAGCCGTTCCTGTAGATATCGTTACCGTTGAACGAGAAGATATTATTGAGGTAGGTTTAGATCGAGCCGGCTCCGCAAACGATCAGTCTGTCAATTACGAAGAGGCAAAGATTGATGCTCAACTTTCGTATGCTTTACATGAAACACCAACTGGTATTCTCGCTGACATGATTGAAAAAATTGTCTTCACAGAATCACCTATTCACATGAACGAAGTCATTACCCGCCTTCGTACTGCATGGGGATTACAACGGGCAGGAGCAAGGATAGAAAGCGTTGTCAGCCAGGCCGCTCAAATTGCTTGTATGAAAGGTAAAATCTACGAAGAAAATGGATTTTTCTATCATAAGGAAGTAATGATTCTACTTCGAAACAGGCAGAACGTGATATCTACTGGTTTACGTAAACCTGAATTGATTGCACCTAAAGAAATCGCTTCTGGAGCAATGCAAATTGTCAGGGCTAGCTTGGGCGCAACAGAGGATGAAATCATTACAGCTGTGTCGAGAATGCTTGGTTTTAAATCAACCAGCAGTGTTCTGAAGCGAGTCATCTCCGATACTATTGAGCAACAAATTAAAGATAAGTACCTCAAGCAACATGATGGTCTTATTTTGATTGATGACCCTCACGTTGATAGCATCAGAAATGTTGTTTAATTCATCCTTATGTATTTAACCCTTTCCTAGAGGCTCACCATTACTAGGCGATCGCCGCGAAATGGGCCTGAAAGAGATGACGGGTTTTTGTAAGACCGCGTTCTGATCGTCCTCCCCTGCCGCTGCGGCAGGGGAAACTCAGTTGTAAATCAGGTTAAACGTGGCCATCGCATCCGCTTTTCCCGCCGTTACGTTCTCTTCCGTCTGAATGTAATGCGCATCAAACCAGAAGGTCTGCGTCTGGTTATCCCCTACCTGGCCAAGCGCTGACACCTGCGGGGTGTTCCACGATACCACCTGCCCCTGAACCGAACCGGTATTGTCACCGTAAAGCAGTTCGATCCCGACACCGCTGGCGCTATCCTCCTGCTTCGTCAACGCCAGCGCCCGATCGTTGCCCGGCGTGGTATCGCCAAAGAAACCCATCTTAACCGCCGTGTTATTTTCACAGGTCACCGGAATGCTGAAGCGTCCGCCTCCGGCACGGGAGCCGATGCCGTGAAATTCACGCTGGCTCACGCTCCCCATGGGAACAAGAATGCTGCGAGAGCCCACTGAGCAGCTGGTACGCCTGACGGTGAAGCTGGCGAGATGAATCTGTACTGGTGTCGCCACGTTGGTGGCGCTGGCTTGATTTTCTCCCGCCTGCAATATCAGCGATCCGACATTTTGCTCCTGGGAGTTGGCGTTATCGTCAGGCATGGGGCTGGTCGTCGGGATTTTGTAAAACACCACCCAGAACTGCAATTTATACGTTGGGGCGCTGGCAAAGGCAGGATTCTGTGAGGCATCGCAGATACGCCGGGACTCGTTGCCGTCTACCGGGCTGGTGCCGTCAATATACTGTACGGCATCCGCACCACAGTACTGCTGCTCGCGGAACCCGAGCGCGTAGCCGATGCCGTCAATCTGGGTTTTGTAGACGTGCCGCGACGCACCGTCTTCCCCCACCACGGTGCCGACGGGGTTATCCAGCTCGACAAATCCGATACTACGCCAGGGGTCACTACCGCCATCACAGTTGTAGAAGTCTTGCCCGGTAGACTGTATCGGCGCGGAAACCGGCGTCCAATCCGCGGTGCCGGGAGCATATCCAATGGCGTAGGGTACCTGGACAACCCACTGATCGCGCGTGGTGCGGCAGGGCGAGGCCTGAGCGTGCGCATGAAAACTCAGCATGCCAAAAAGCGAAAGAAGGCTCAGATAGAAAAACCAGTGAATAAAGTGACGCATGATATTCCTCTAGTGGCACTCAAGAGACAGCGTAGCGATGCCGGGGGCCATATGAGCTTTCCCCAGTCTGAAAGGTGTCTGGCATTGCTGCTGCTCCCCGTTTTCATACCAGGTGACGCGCAGGGTGCCGCGCTCGGGTACTCCGCTCAGGTAGGCCTGACCGCCGTCAGCGACCATGCTTCGGTTTGCAGAATGGCGGTTCTGCTCCACCACTTCAGCCTGCGCGCCAAACGGCAACGGTTCGCCGTGGTAGCGCAGGGAAAACAGAACGCGATAACCAATGTGGGTTGTGTAATTGGCCAGCACCACCGCGCCGCTGGTGGGAATGAGCGTCAGACCGCTTTGCTCAATGTCGACGTTCTCACCCAGCGTCGCCGTATCAAGGCTGACGGTATTTTTGCGATACGCCGAGAGCGTTGGCATGACCGCATAGCCGCGGCTGTCGGTATGGATCCCGTTGTAGCCCTCCGGCTCAACGTTCGCCGCGCCGGGCACGCGCAGCAGGGCGACGGTATCGCCCAGCGGCTGGCTAAGCGTGACGCCATACTGCGTGGCGATAACGCCTCCGGCGAGTCCAAGACTCGCGTTGCTACCGTTTCGGCTGTGGTCATAACCGAGGCTGACGTTGCCGTAGCCACCGTTGTATTGCAGCGCCAGGCTGGTGCTGTCGGCCTCTCCCTCACTGGTCTTACTCTGCTGAACGCTGTAATTCAGGTTGCGGTTCGCCAGCGCGCTGCCGTTGAGTGACACCTGCTGCGTGGTCATCCCACGATTGTTGTGGTTGGCGTAGTAACTGACCGAACTGCCCGGCAGCCAGTTGCCAAGCGGAACATTGACGTTAAACGACACGGTGCGATCGGGATGCTGCTCAAGCGCTGAGTCGGTGTAGTCATACCCCGCGCCCCAGGAAATACCCCGCCAGCTGGTGTACCAGCCAATGTGGATGGTTTTATCCTGCCCGGACGTATGCCAGTAATCCTGCATCCATGCCGAGACGCTGAGGCTGCCGAACTGACCCAGCGTCTGTGAAAAAGTGACCTGCGAGCGGCTACGGCGATTATTGAGTTGCAGCTGTTGGCTGTCAGACTGATTCAGTTCACTAAATTCGTAGTAATTGCGCGAGGCATAGCGATAGCTCGCCAGGTTGAAGGCGGTGCCGGTAGCGCTGAAATCTTTCTGGTACTGAATGCGCCACGCCTGCCCCATCGCGCTTTTGCCGTCGGGTAAACGGCTTTTTGCCAGCGTATCATCAATACCCAGCGAGCCAAATGCGCCAAACCCTCTGCCTACGCCAATTGCACCGGCCTGATAGTTGCTCGCCGTACGAAAGCCGCCATACACCGTCATCCTGGAGAGCAGACCGTAGAAGAAAGCGCCTTCAACAAATTCGGGCGAACGCGCATCACCGGAGCCGGAGTGAAATCGTCCTGCATTGAGACTGTATTTCAGGCTGCCCTGGCGTCGCATAAACGGCACCGCAGAGTAGGGCTGGGTAAAGACGCGCGTTGAGCCGTCACTTTCCGTGACCGTAACCTGTAGATCGCCACTTTGTGCGCCCGGGAACAGATCGTTAATGATAAATGGCCCGGCGGCCACCCAGGTTTCATAGATCACATAGCCATTTTGCGAAACGGAGACTTTAGCGAAGCTGTGTGCGACGCCGCGGATGGTTGGTGCGAAGCCGCGCTGGCTGTCGGGCAACATGCTTTCGCTTGATGAGAGCTGTACCCCGCGAAACGCCACGCTATCGAAGACGTCGCCTGCGGTCCAGGCATCGCCGATCCGTAGCTGGCTGTTAAGACGGCGAATATCCCGGGTCAGCCAGCTACTTTGCGACTGAAAATGGTCGCCGCCCGCGTCGCTGTAGCTCCAGGCCGAGGTGTTACGCAGCCGCCACGCCCCCAGATTGATGCCGTTACGCAGGCTCAGATAGCTGGATGTCGTGACCCCGCTCTGATGACGGGCCTGTCCGCCCGACAGACTGTAATCAGTAAATGCCGCCGGGATACCATCGTCCCACTGCGACTGCGGCACGTAGCCACGGCTGCGGTGTTTCATTGCCGCCTGCGGCAGGCTGAGAAAGAGACGCTGCTGGTTGAAATCATAAGAAGTTCGCGCTGCCGGAATAAAATCCTCGAGGTGCGTGAACGTTTCTCCCTCCTGCAACCGGGAGAATGCAGGAATGGCCCCTACATTTACGCCAAGCGCTTCCAGCAGCGATACGCTAAAAACGGGTTGCAGGCTGCCTTTCTCATTGACGAAGGTGATCTCCTGATGCCGCTCCTCGCGTCCGTTAATCTCCAGCGTCACGAGCCAGGTGCCTGGCATCTGCCCGCCCTTTTCAGAGAAATAGTGCAGATCCGCCGTTTTCTGTTCAGTAGAGGAAAGCTCCAGCGCGGCGGGATCAAAGTAATCCTCGGCCATCCCCGTGCGGCTGAAGCTAAGCAGCAACACCGAAAGCGGCGCGTAACGAAATAGGCGAAAAGGCATGGTCTTAAAGAGGCTGGGTGTGGGTGGCGGTGATGGCACCAAAATCATTAATAGCCGACCAGCTTACGCCCCCGGAGGCGGACACAGGCCATTCCCGGGTTTCCCCTGGACCGATCATGCCCGGCTGCTCAATTTTATGCCCGCCAACGGTCAGACGATAAAAAGAGACGTAGTATGGCGTCGGGTTAGCGGCCTTAAGCCCTTTTCCCGTTCGCGAAAACGTTATTTTCTGCCAGGCCGTGGCGGCGTCCCCTTTCAGGTTGTCCGGGCGGTAGAAGATTTTAAATTTCGATTTGACGTTTACCTGTAATTCGTTGCTGCTCTCTTTTGGCTTTGGCGCTATCGCTTTAATATCGAGCCAGAATACAGATTCACGATCTGTGGGCAGCGGAGCGCCGGTATATTGAATACGCAGCGTGTTGGTCTGCTCCGGATCAAGTCTGAACAGAGGTGGTGTGACAATAAATGGCGCAGCGTTATTTTTATCCGGCCCATCGCCTTCAACCCACGACTGAATAAGATAGGGAACCGCACTTTCCATATTAGAAACAGAAAATGCCACCTCCTTGCTGTTTTGCGGGTATACGATCCGTGTTCCCCCCATTACAACGCCAGCGGAAACTGACGCAGAACTAACCATTAATGCAGTGAGCATAATATACGATAAACGTTTCATCATTATTATCTCTGGAGGTGGCTGACAGTGAAATCAGTTATAAACCATCAGGAAGTTGGATACGGCGTTAACATCGCCGGCGTTGATTTCCGTGCCATCTTTGTCAAGTGCGGCATAGAAAGTTAATTCAGCATTGCCTTGATCATCCGGTGCGGTTGTTTCAGATACCGTACCCGGTTTAATCGCGGTGCTGCGATCGCTGTTATAAAGCTTCACGCCGACACCCGTCGCCATACCTTCACCCGGCGTAACCTGAAGCAGTGTGTCATTCACCGTATCTTTGGTTCCGTCAAACAGTACCGCAACCGATTCAACCGTCTCCGGGCAGTTTTCCACGTTGATTTTGAACTCGCGCGGCGTCGTTTCGTTGTGATCGTCAAAGTAGCTTTTTGCCCACGCCCCAAGGTCTACCGTTTTGTTTTTAGAGGCCGGAGTAATATCACAGGAAATAAGGGTAATCTTCCCGGTAAAATTGATCACCCCGCCCGTACTTTGCGAACCCGCACCGGTATCCAGAGAAGCATTAACGCCAGAATCACTGCTTGCCAGTACTGATTGAGAAGATAACAGCAGCCCCGCCGCGGCAATCGCCAGCGCCACATTTTTGATTTTCATTTGGAACACTTTCCCCTCTGTAAATTAAACAGATATAGACTTGTTGTACCAGGTACAATAACCGCTATAAGGATTTGAAAACGCCACCGAAAGGTTTTTAGCAGAATGGGTGACGCGACCTTATAGAATAAAGCAGGGTCCATCCCATGGTGATAATCCGTATATTTTCAGAAGGCCATACACAGATATCCTTCAACTGAGGAATGACTTCTGGCCGAAAATAACACTGAATACGTTGTGGTTAGTAATAAATTTAAAATCTTCTGTTACGTTGCTTCTGAATAAATAGTAAATCAAATGCCTTTTAACGTCTACGCATTGAAAAGCAATATGCCGCGTCTGTAAACACTCAGAAATTAACACTCAGCTAACAAATTTAACCCCTTTCGATTGCCCTAATAATTATTAATCTGCTTTTAATACCGCAACTAAATTACAAGAGAGATAACTGATCATTGTTTGATCAATTTATTTCAGAATATTATTAGCCAAAAAATGTCTGTTCAGCGCAAAATTCTTACCCTTTATCCTGAAAAACCGCAATTGAACAGGATATTTCTTTATCGATCATCAATTGATCGTTTGTAATACACTGTTAAAATCTATATGTGAAATTTACCTTAATTAAAATTTTTTGCTACAGCTTAGATTTCGCATTTTTAACCAAAAAAAATTTTTATTTATAGGAAATATATCAATCTGCTCACACATATACAGCTTCTCAAAAACACAAATAAAACAAACAAACCTCATTAAATTCACGAAACATTATCACCTCTCCTTTTTATATAACCTCTTTTACGCGCCGTATCTGCTTAAAAGGCGAATGTAAGGCTCTCCACCTGACCACCGCTCCCAACGCACACGGTGATTTGATTTTGCGGGTTTGGTCCTACCAATCACGCACAAAGCTATCCATCGTTCACAATTTCGATGCTCCACTTCACAAAACAATTGCTGAATAGCAACACTTGGTTAACCATTTGTTGTCATTAACCCTACATCACAATATTGGAAGGACCACTTTTACACTAAGTGTGACGCAGAGATGAGCAGAGACTCACCCGACGAACACCTGTGTGGTCCTCAGGAGACCTGCATGAGCCTCTGGCAACAAAACTACGATCCGGCCGGAAATATCTGGCTGTCGAGCCTGATCGCATCGCTACCGATCCTGTTTTTCTTCTTTGCGCTGATTAAGCTCAAGCTGAAGGGCTACCTCGCCGCGACGTATACCGTTGCCATCGCCCTGATGGTGGCGTTGTTCTTCTACAAAATGCCGGTCGATCGCGCGCTGGCCTCCGTCGTCTATGGCTTCTTCTACGGACTGTGGCCGATTGCGTGGATCATCATCGCCGCCGTCTTTGTCTACAAAATCTCGGTCAAAACCGGGCAGTTCGACATTATTCGCTCGTCGATTCTCTCCATCACGCCGGACCAGCGTTTGCAGATGCTGATCGTCGGCTTCTCCTTCGGAGCATTTCTGGAAGGGGCGGCAGGATTCGGCGCACCGGTGGCCATCACCGCCGCCCTGCTGGTCGGTCTGGGCTTTAACCCGCTGTATGCCGCTGGCCTGTGCCTGATTGTGAATACCGCCCCGGTGGCGTTTGGCGCGATGGGCATTCCTATTCTGGTGGCGGGCCAGGTGACCGGGCTGGACAGCTTCGAGATCGGCCAGATGGTGGGCCGCCAGCTGCCGTTCCTGACCATTATCGTGCTGTTCTGGATCATGGCGATTATGGACGGCTGGCGCGGCGTGAAGGAGACCTGGCCTGCGGTGATGGTAGCGGGCGGTTCGTTCGCCATTGCCCAGTATCTCAGCTCCAACTTCCTCGGCCCGGAACTGCCGGACATCATCTCTTCCCTGGTGTCGCTGGTCTGTCTGACGCTGTTCCTGAAACGCTGGCAGCCGGTACGTATCTTCCGCTTTGCTGACATGGGCGCATCACACGTGGATCAGACGCTGGCGCGCACCGGCTATACCGCCGGACAGATTGTGCGCGCGTGGTCACCGTTCCTGTTCCTGACCGCCACCGTGACGCTGTGGAGCATTCCGCCGTTTAAAGCCCTGTTCGCCCCGGGCGGCGCGCTGTACGACATGGTGATTAATATCTCCGTGCCGTTCCTCGACAAAATGGTCGCCCGTATGCCGCCGGTGGTACACGACGCCACGCCGTATGCGGCAGTGTTTAAGTTCGACTGGTTCTCAGCCACCGGCACGGCCATCCTGTTTGCCGCTATCCTTTCCGTAGTGTGGCTGCGCATGAAGCCTGCCGCCGCGGTGCAGACCTTTGCGGCGACGATTAAAGAGCTGATGCTGCCGATTTACTCCATCGGCATGGTGCTGGCGTTCGCGTTTATTTCGAACTACTCCGGCCTGTCGTCGACGCTGGCGTTAGCGCTGGCGCATACCGGCCACGCGTTTACCTTCTTCTCGCCGTTCCTCGGCTGGCTGGGGGTGTTCCTGACCGGTTCAGATACGTCATCTAACGCCCTGTTTGCCGCCCTACAGGCCACAGCCGCGCAGCAGATTGGTGTCTCGGACGTGCTGCTGGTCGCCGCGAACACCACCGGCGGCGTGACCGGGAAGATGATCTCACCGCAGTCCATCGCCATTGCCTGTGCCGCGGTGGGGCTGGTAGGCAAAGAGTCGGATCTGTTCCGCTTTACCGTTAAACACAGCCTGATATTTACCTGCATGGTGGGCGTGATCACCACATTGCAGGCCTATGTCTTAACCTGGATGATTCCATGATAGTGATGCCCAGACGCCTGTCCGACGAGATTGCCACTCGCGTACGGGCGCTGATAGAAGAACAACAGCTGGAAGCGGGCATGAGATTGCCCGCCGAGCGTCAGCTTGCCGCCCAGCTTGGCGTGTCGCGCAATTCACTGCGCGAGGCGCTGGCGACGCTGGTCAGCGAAGGGGTGCTGCTGAGCCGTCGAGGCGGCGGCACCTTCGTGCGCTGGCAGCATGACGACTGGTCCGAACAAAACATCGTGCAGCCGCTTAAGACGCTGATGGAAAACGACCCGGACTACAGCTTTGACATCCTCGAAGCGCGTCACGCCATCGAAACCAGCACCGCGTGGCATGCGGCGATGCGGGCAACCGAGGCCGACAAAGAGAAGCTCAAAGCCTGCTTTGAGGCCACGCAAAGCAGCGACCCGGACATCGCCTCCCAGGCGGACGTGCGTTTTCACCTCGCGATTGCCGAGGCCTCGCACAACGTGGTTCTGCTGCAAACCATGCGCGGGTTCTTCGACCTGCTGCAATCCTCCGTGAAGCAGAGCCGCCAGCGCATGTATCTGGTGCCGCCGGTATTTGCCCAACTGACCGAACAGCACGAGGCGGTGCTCAACGCCATTCTGGCCGGTGATGCCGAGGCCGCGCGCAAGGCGATGATGGCGCATCTCGGCTTCGTGCATACCACCATTAAACGATTCGATGAAGATCAGGCCCGACAGGCGCGTATTACCCGTCTGCCTGGCGAGAGTGATATTTCCAGGGAGAACAAAGCATGATTATTTCCGCAGCCAGTGACTATCGCGCCGCGGCACAGCGCATTTTGCCGCCATTCCTGTTCCACTACATTGACGGCGGGGCGTACGCCGAATATACCCTGCGCCGCAACGTGGAGGACCTGTCGGAAGTGGCCCTGCGCCAGCGCGTGCTGAAGAATATGTCTGACCTGAGCCTTGAGACGAAGCTGTTTAACGAGACGCTCTCCATGCCGGTGGCGCTCGCACCTGTCGGTTTATGTGGCATGTATGCCCGCCGGGGCGAAGTGCAGGCCGCCGCCGCAGCAGATGCCAAAGGCATTCCGTTTACCCTTTCCACCGTGTCCGTCTGCCCGATTGAAGAGGTCGCGCCGACCATCAAGCGCCCGATGTGGTTCCAGCTGTACGTCCTGCGCGATCGCGGCTTTATGCGTAACGCGCTGGAGCGCGCCAAAGCGGCAGGCTGCTCAACGCTGGTCTTTACCGTCGATATGCCCACGCCCGGCGCCCGCTACCGTGATGCGCACTCCGGCATGAGCGGTCCGAACGCCGCGATGCGCCGCTACTGGCAGGCGGTGACGCACCCGCAGTGGGCGTGGGATGTCGGCGTGAATGGCCGTCCGCACGATCTGGGCAATATTTCGGCCTACCTGGGTAAACCGACCGGGCTGGAAGATTACATCGGCTGGCTGGCGAACAACTTCGATCCATCCATCTCCTGGAAAGACCTGGAGTGGATCCGCGAATTCTGGGACGGCCCGATGGTGATCAAAGGGATCCTCGATCCGGAAGATGCCCGCGACGCGGTGCGTTTTGGTGCCGATGGGATCGTGGTCTCTAACCATGGTGGCCGCCAGCTTGACGGGGTGCTCTCCTCCGCCCGCGCCCTGCCAGCCATTGCCGATGCGGTGAAAGGCGATATTGCGATTCTGGCCGACAGCGGCATCCGTAACGGGCTGGACGTGGTACGCATGATTGCCCTGGGCGCAGACAGTGTGCTGCTGGGCCGTGCTTACCTGTACGCGCTGGCCACCAGCGGCCAGGCGGGCGTGGCGAATCTGCTGAACCTGATCGAGAAAGAGATGAAGGTGGCGATGACCCTTACCGGTGCGAAAACAATCGGTGAAATCAGCAAAGACTCTCTGGTGCAGGAGCTCAGTAAGCTGCCTGCGGCGCTGGCCCCCCTTTCTCAGGGAAACGCGGCCTGATCTCCCCCGGTTAGCCTCCCCTTCTTCCGCGCCCGGCTTTACCCTCGGGCGCTTTTTTTGTTGAAAATAACACCTGCGTAACATTCTGGATAAGAAAATTTGACACAACCCGCCCTCCGCAATTGTATAGACAAGCAAATACAAGAACACAAAAACAACATCACATCGGAGGGGAACGTATGACGTATTCAGGTCGGGTGGATATTCAGCAGGTGATCGATGAGAGTCCTTTTTCAGGGTTTCACTGGCTTCTTATTGTGCTGGGCTTTCTGGTGCTGGCGATCGATGGTTTCGATACCGCCGCGATGGGTTACATTGCGCCTACGCTGTCGGCGGAGTGGGGAATACATAAACAGGATCTGGGGCCGGTGTTGAGTGCGGCGCTACTGGGGCTGTCGCTGGGAGCTCTTATTGCAGGTCCGGTATCGGACCGTATGGGACGCAAGCGCGTACTGGTCTTTTCATGCCTGTTCTTCGGCCTGGCGAGCCTGGGCACGGCCTGGGCGCAAAGTCTGAATACCCTGACGCTGTGGCGATTTCTGACC
Source organism: Enterobacter cloacae complex sp.6700776 (assembly GCF_048284255.1). NCBI lineage: Bacteria > Pseudomonadati > Pseudomonadota > Gammaproteobacteria > Enterobacterales > Enterobacteriaceae > Enterobacter > Enterobacter cloacae complex sp.6700776. The sequence goes on from NZ_JBLVYK010000019.1 coordinate 66,380, forward strand.
GGTCTCGGGCTGGGCGCCGCGATGCCTAACGCCATCACGCTGATCTCCGAGTTTGCCCCCCAGCGCTGCCGCGCCATGGCAATTAACACCATGTACTGCGGCTTTCCGCTGGGTGCGGCGGGCGGCGGGGCGATCTCGTCCTGGCTTATCCCTCACCATGGCTGGCGAAGCGTGCTGCTGACCGGCGCGATTGCGCCGCTGATTTTAACGGTGCTGCTGGCGCTGCTGTTGCCGGAGTCGGTGAAGTTTCTGGTGCAGCGCGGGAAAGACGTCGCGCAGGTTCGCCGCATCGCCAGCCGGTTCGCCCGCAGCACGCTGGATAGCGTCACGGGCTTTTTCCTGGCGGAGGAGAAGGCCGCGTCGAAAAAAGGCAGCGTGTCGCAGCTGTTTTCCATGCCCTGGCTGCCCGGCACCCTGATGCTGTGGGTCACCTACTTTATGGGACTGGTGATTTATTACGTCCTGCTGAGCTGGATGCCAACGCTGATGCAGGGGATGGGGTATGCGCTGGCGGAATCCGCCTGGCTCACCTCGCTGTTCACCTTCGGCGGCACCGCTGGCATTCTGCTCGCGGGCTGGATGATGGACCGCTGGGAAGCGCACAAGGTGGTCGCGTGTGGTTTCGTGCTGACGATGGGCCTGATTCTTTTACTCGGCATTGAGCATAATCATATCGCCCTGTTTGGCGGGTTAATCTTCCTGATGGGGATCGCGATGAACGGCGCGCAGTCGGGGATGCAGACCCTGGCCGCCACCTTTTACCCTACCGAGTGCCGCGCGACGGGTATCGCCTGGATGCAGGGGATCGGCCGCTTCGGCGGCGTGGCGGGCACCATGACCAGCGCCCAGCTTCTTTCCATGCAGTGGCAGGCGGACAGTATTTTGATGATCCTCAGCGTGCCTGCTCTCGTGGCCGCGGCGGCAACCGTCTACAAAATGCTGTATAGCCGCTCGCAGGAGCCGGGCGTCGCCTAGTCCCTCTCTTTTCTGCTATTCTGCCCCCTGCAATTAAGGGGGCAGCATGCTTAACATCGTCTTATTCGAACCAGAAATCCCACCCAATACCGGCAATATCATCCGCCTGTGCGCCAACACCGGTTTTCGTCTGCACATCATTGAGCCGATGGGCTTTACGTGGGACGACAAACGTCTGCGACGCGCGGGGCTGGACTACCATGAGTTTACTGCCGTCGTTCGTCATCACGATTACGCCGCGTTTCTGGACGCAGAGAAGCCGCAGCGCATGTTCGCCCTGACCACCAAAGGCACGCCAGCGCACAGTGCCGTAAGCTATCAGGACGGGGATTATCTGATGTTTGGTCCGGAAACCCGCGGCCTGCCGGCCACCATTCTGGATGCCCTGCCCGCTGAGCAAAAAATTCGTATTCCGATGATGCCGGACAGCCGCAGCATGAACCTGTCGAATGCGGTGTCGGTGGTGGTGTATGAGGCGTGGCGCCAGCTGGGTTATCCCGGCGCGATACTGCGTAGCTAAAACAGTTCGGGTGGCTTGCGCCACCCGATTGTCTTTTTAGTCTGCTACTGCGATACGTTTCATATCGGTCATGTAGCCACGCAGTTTCTGGCCCACTTTCTCGATTTCGTGGCTGCGAATCGCTTCGTTAACGTCACGAAGCTGCGCGTTATCAACCGCACCTTCCGCAATCGCTTTACCCAGATCGCCTGCTTGCAGGGTAGTCATGAACTCTTTCAGCAGCGGTACGCAGGCGTAAGAGAACAGATAGTTACCGTACTCGGCGGTATCGGAGATCACCACGTTCATCTCATACAGACGCTTACGGGCGATGGTGTTTGCGATCAGCGGCAGCTCGTGCAGCGATTCGTAGTACGCAGATTCTTCAATGATGCCGGAATCCACCATGGTTTCGAACGCCAGCTCAACGCCCGCTTTCACCATCGCGATCATCAGTACGCCTTTATCGAAGTACTCCTGCTCGCTGATTTTACCCTCAAACTGTGGTGCCGTTTCGAACGCGGTTTTACCGGTCTCTTCGCGCCAGGTCAGCAGTTTCTTATCGTCATTCGCCCAGTCCGCCATCATGCCGGAAGAGAACTCGCCGGAGATGATGTCGTCCATGTGTTTCTGGAACAGCGGTGCCATGATGGTTTTCAGCTGTTCAGAGAGTGCGAACGCGCGCAGTTTTGCCGGATTGGACAGACGGTCCATCATCAGCGTAATGCCGCCCTGCTTCAGCGCTTCGGTGATGGTTTCCCAGCCGAACTGAATCAGTTTTTCCGCGTATGCCGGATCGGTGCCCTCTTCCACCAGCTTGTCGAAGCACAGCAGAGAACCCGCCTGGAGCATGCCGCACAGAATGGTCTGCTCGCCCATCAGGTCAGATTTCACTTCCGCAACGAAGGAAGATTCCAGTACGCCCGCACGATGGCCGCCGGTGGCCGCTGCCCAGGCTTTGGCAATCGCCATGCCTTCGCCTTTCGGATCGTTTTCCGGGTGAACGGCGATCAGCGTCGGTACGCCGAAACCACGTTTGTACTCTTCGCGCACTTCGGTGCCCGGGCACTTCGGTGCCACCATCACTACGGTGATGTCTTTACGGATCTGCTCGCCCACTTCAACGATGTTGAAGCCGTGGGAGTAACCCAGCGCAGCGCCGTCTTTCATCAGCGGCTGTACGGAACGCACAACGTCTGAGTGTTGCTTGTCTGGCGTCAGGTTAACCACCAGGTCCGCCTGCGGGATCAGCTCTTCGTAGGTACCTACTTTGAAGCCGTTTTCGGTCGCTTTACGCCAGGAAGCGCGCTTTTCAGCAATCGCTTCTTTGCGCAGGGCGTAGGAGATATCCAGCCCGGAGTCACGCATGTTCAGGCCCTGGTTCAGACCCTGTGCGCCACAGCCAACAATGACCACTTTTTTACCCTGAAGGTAGCTCGCGCCATCGGCAAATTCATCGCGCGCCATGAAGCGGCATTTGCCCAGCTGCGCCAGCTGCTGGCGCAAGTTCAGTGTATTAAAGTAGTTAGCCATGGGTGATACCTCGTGATGTTGTGTGTCTTATTGTTCGGTTCGCGTTTCAGCGAGAATGTACCCACATTACAACAGGAAATTTATTGCGGAAATTGATATATTCACAACGTCACATTGCAATTTATGCAATGTAAAAAGAGGGAGTGGAATCGGTGGATTTACGCGATCTGAAAATGTTCCTGCATCTGGCGGAAAGCCGTCACTTTGGCCGCAGCGCCCGGGCGATGCACGTCAGCCCTTCCACGCTGTCGCGCCAGATCCAGCGCCTTGAGGAAGACCTCGGCCAGCCGCTGTTCGTGCGCGATAACCGCACCGTCACCCTCACGGAAGCCGGTGAAGAGCTGCGCATCTTTGCCCAGCAAACCTTGTTGCAGTACCAGCAGCTGCGGCACACCATCGACCAGCAGGGGCCGTCGCTGTCCGGCGAGCTGCATATTTTCTGCTCCGTGACCGCCGCCTACAGCCATCTTCCCCCCATTCTCGACCGCTTCCGCGCGGAACATCCGTCGGTTGAAATTAAGCTCACCACCGGCGATGCCGCCGACGCGATGGAAAAAGTGGTCACGGGCGAAGCGGATCTCGCGATTGCCGGGAAGCCGGAAACCCTGCCGGGCGCGGTAGCGTTCTCAATGCTGGAGAATCTGGCGGTAGTACTGATTGCCCCGGCGCTGCCCTGCCCGGTGCGCAACCAGGTCTCGGTGGAGAAACCGGACTGGTCGACGGTGCCGTTTATCATGGCCGATCAGGGGCCGGTGCGCCGCCGCATTGAGCTGTGGTTCCGCCGCCAGAAAATCAGCAACCCGTCGATTTACGCCACGGTCGGCGGCCATGAGGCGATGGTGTCGATGGTAGCGCTCGGCTGCGGCGTGGCGCTGCTGCCAGAAGTGGTGCTGGAAAACAGCCCGGAGCCAGTGCGCAATCGCGTGATGATTTTAGAACGCAGCGACGAAAAAACGCCGTTCGAGCTTGGCGTGTGCGCACAAAAAAAGCGGCTGCATGAGCCGCTTATTGATGCGTTCTGGAAGATATTGCCGAACCACTAAAGCCGGGTGGCGCTGCGCTTACCCGTCCTACACGCAGCTCAACCCTTAGCCCGCGAGGAAGAAGCGGAACGCCGGGTTGTGGGTTTCGTCATGGCACTCATAGCCCAGCTCGTTCAGGCGCGTTTCGAAATCCGGCTCGTGCTCGCCCAGCTCGAACGCCGCCAGCACGCGGCCGTAGTCGGTGCCGTGGCTGCGGTAGTGGAACAGAGAAATGTTCCAGTGGGTGCCCAGCGTGTGCAGGAACTTGAGCAACGCGCCCGGCGATTCCGGGAACTCGAAGCTGAACAGGCGTTCCTTGAGCGGCTTGGATGGACGGCCGCCGACCATGTAACGCACGTGCAGCTTCGCCATTTCGTCGTCGGAGAGATCGACCACGCTGTAGCCGCCGTCATGCAGCAGGCTGAGGATCTCTTTGCGCTCCTCCACGCCACGGCTCAGACGCACGCCGACAAAAATGCACGCATCTTTGGCATCGGCAAAGCGGTAGTTGAACTCCGTTACCGAACGGCCGCCCAGCAGCTGGCAAAACTTCAGGAAGCTGCCCTTCTCTTCCGGAATGGTCACCGCCAGCAGGGCTTCACGCTGCTCGCCCAGCTCACAGCGTTCGGACACGTAGCGCAGGCCGTGGAAGTTCACATTGGCGCCGGAAAGCACGTGCGCCAGACGCTCGCCGCGAATGTTGTGCTGGGCGATGTATTTCTTCATCCCCGCCAGCGCCAGCGCGCCGGACGGCTCCGCCACCGCACGCACATCCTCGAAGAGATCTTTCATCGCCGCGCAGATAGCGTCGCTGTCGACGGTGACGATATCGTCGAGATACTCCTGGCACAGACGGAACGTTTCATCGCCAATGCGCTTCACCGCCACGCCCTCGGCGAACAGCCCGACGCGCGGCAGATCCACCGGATGTCCGGCGTCCAGCGCCGCCTTCAGGCAAGCGGAGTCTTCCGCTTCAACCGCAATCACTTTGATCTGCGGCATTAGCTGTTTGATCAGCACCGCCACACCAGCGGCTAAGCCACCGCCGCCCACCGGAACGAAAACGCGGTCGAGATGGGCATCCTGCTGCAACAGTTCCAGCGCCAGCGTACCCTGCCCGGCAATCACCATCGGGTGATCGAACGGCGGGACCCAGGTGAAACCCTGCTGCTGCGCCAGCTCAATCGCTTTGGCTTTCGCTTCGTCAAAATTCGCGCCGTGGAGCAGCACTTCCCCGCCAAAACCGCGCACCGCGTCGACTTTGATATCCGCCGTGGCAACCGGCATCACGATCAGCGCTTTCAGCCCTAAACGGGCCGCGGAGAACGCTACGCCCTGCGCGTGGTTGCCTGCCGACGCGGTAATGACGCCGCGCGCTTTCTGCTCATCCGTCAGCCCGGCCATCATCGCGTAGGCGCCGCGCAGCTTGAAGCTGTGCACCGGCTGCCTGTCTTCGCGCTTCACCAGAATGACGTTGTCGAGGCGCGAGGAGAGTTTGTCCATTTTTTGCAGGGGCGTGACCTGCACGGCTTCATAGACCGGCGCGCGCAGCACCGCTCTCAGGTATTCCGCCCCCTCGGGGGCGGCGGATAAGGGTTGTGACTCGGCCATCATTAGCCCCCAAGTTTAGATTTATCGCGCACCGCGCCTTTATCTGCACTGGTGGCAAGGCTTGCGTAGGCACGCAGGGCGAAGGAGACTTCACGCTGGCGGTCTTTCGGCGTCCAGGCTTTGTCGCCGCGGGCTTCCTGCGCTTCACGACGGGCCGCAATCTCCTGGTCACTCAGCTTCAGCTGAATGCCGCGGTTCGGAATGTCGATTTCGATCAGGTCGCCATCTTCGATGATCGCGATATTGCCGCCGCTTGCCGCTTCCGGGGAGACGTGGCCAATGGAGAGGCCTGACGTGCCGCCAGAGAAACGACCGTCGGTGATCAGCGCGCAGGCTTTGCCGAGGCCCATCGATTTCAGGAAGGTAGTCGGGTAGAGCATCTCCTGCATGCCCGGACCGCCTTTCGGCCCTTCGTAGCGAATGACCACCACGTCGCCTTCCACCACTTTGCCACCGAGGATAGCGTCTACCGCCTCGTCCTGGCTTTCATACACTTTTGCCGGACCGGTGAATTTGAGAATGCTGTCGTCCACGCCTGCGGTTTTCACGATGCAGCCGTTTTCCGCAAAGTTACCGTACAGCACGGCCAGACCGCCGTCTTTACTGTAGGCATGTTCCAGCGAGCGGATGCAGCCTTCGGCGCGATCGTCATCCAGCGTGTCCCAGCGGCAATCCTGCGAGAACGCCTGCGTGGTGCGAATACCTGCCGGACCGGCGCGGAACATCTTTTTCACCGCGTCGTCTTTGGTCAGCATCACGTCGTACTGGTCCAGCGACTCCGGCAGCGTCAGGCCGAGCACATTTTTCACGTTGCGGTTCAGCAGCCCTGCGCGATCCAGCTCGCCGAGAATACCGATGACACCACCAGCACGATGCACGTCTTCCATATGGTACTTCTGGGTACTCGGCGCGACTTTACACAGCTGCGGCACTTTGCGGGAGAGCTTGTCGATGTCGCTCATGGTGAAGTCGATTTCGGCTTCCTGCGCGGCGGCCAGCAGGTGCAGAACGGTGTTGGTGGAACCGCCCATGGCGATATCCAGCGTCATGGCGTTTTCGAACGCCGCTTTACTGGCGATGTTGCGCGGCAGCGCGCTGGCGTCGTCCTGCTCGTAGTAGCGTTTGGTCAGCTCAACGATGCGCTTGCCCGCGTTAAGGAACAGCTGCTTACGGTCGGCGTGGGTCGCCAGCAGCGAGCCGTTACCCGGCTGAGAAAGGCCCAGCGCTTCGGTCAGGCAGTTCATGGAGTTGGCGGTGAACATCCCGGAACAGGAGCCGCAGGTCGGACACGCGGAGCGTTCCACCTGGTCGCTCTGCTCGTCAGAGACTTTCGGGTCCGCGCCCTGGATCATCGCATCGACCAGGTCGAGCTTGATGATTTTGTCGGAAAGCTTGGTTTTACCCGCTTCCATCGGGCCGCCGGAAACGAAGATCACCGGAATGTTCAGGCGCAGGGAGGCCATCAGCATCCCCGGGGTGATTTTGTCGCAGTTGGAGATACAGACCATCGCATCGGCGCAGTGGGCGTTAACCATGTACTCCACCGAGTCGGCGATCAGCTCGCGCGACGGCAGTGAATAGAGCATCCCCCCGTGGCCCATTGCGATACCGTCATCCACCGCAATGGTGTTGAACTCTTTCGCCACGCCGCCGGAGGCTTCGATTTGCTCGGCAACCAGCTTACCGAGATCGCGCAGGTGCACGTGGCCCGGCACAAACTGGGTGAAGGAGTTCACCACGGCGATAATTGGCTTGCCGAAATCGGCGTCGGTCATTCCGGTGGCGCGCCACAGTGCGCGGGCACCCGCCATATTACGGCCGTGGGTGGTGGTGGCTGAACGATACTTAGGCATGCTTTATTTACTCCCGTCTGACTATTAAATGGGACGGTGCGTGCCGTCCCAAATTTATATTTAGTGATTAACCTGATCCAACCAGCCGTATTTGTCTTCTGTTTCGCCGGTGAACAGGCCGAAGAAGGCTTGCTGAATGCGTTTGGTGACCGGACCACAGCGGCCTTCGCCCACCTGAATGCCGTCGACGCTACGCACCGGTGTAATTTCAGCCGCGGTACCGGACATGAACACTTCGTCAGCCAGGTACAGGGATTCGCGGGACAGCACCTGCTCGCGTACTTCGATACCCAGATCTTTTGCCAGCTTGATGATGGCGTCGCGGGTGATGCCCGGCAGCGCGGACGAGGTAAACGGCGGGGTGAACAGAATGCCGTCTTTCACTTCAAACAGGTTTTCGCCCGCACCTTCGGAGATGTAGCCATTTACATCGAGCGCGATACCTTCCTGGTAACCGTGACGGCGCGCTTCGCTGCCAACCAGCAGTGAGGAGAGGTAGTTACCGCCCGCTTTAGCCGCGGTCGGGATAGTGTTTGGTGCCACGCGGTTCCAGGAAGAAACCATTGCGTCGATCCCCTGATCCAGTGCTTCCGCGCCCAGGTAGGCGCCCCACGGGAACGCAGCAATGATCACATCGGTGTTATAGCCAGCGGGCGGATTGACACCCATGCCGACATCACCCACGAAGACCAGCGGACGAATATAGGCACTGGTCAGTTTGTTCTGGCGGATCACCTCGCGGCAGGCTTCCATCAGCTCATCAACGCTTTGGGAGACCGGGAAACGATAAATTTTGGCTGAGTCATGCAGACGCTGCATGTGTTCGCGATGGCGGAACACCACTGGTCCTTTGTGAGAATCGTAGCAACGGATGCCTTCAAACACGGAGGTGCCGTAGTGCAGCGCGTGGGACATCACGTGAACTTTCGCGTCTTCCCAGCGAACCATCTCACCATTAAACCAAATGTAATCAGCTTTTTTTGTCGTCATTTTTTCGTCCTGTCACGCTTAAGCGCGGATTTGTTGTGATGTGGTTGTGCTCTGGCAGATGGCAACATGGGCAACGTCTACCAGTTTTGATAACTGACTAAACAGTAAGTCGACCGGCCGCGGGCTGGCAACGGTTAATTCGATACTGATATTTTGTGCATCCGTGGCCGTTTCCATATTCATAGAGCAAATCTGAAAACCACGGTGACGGACCACACGCAATACGCGTTCTAACGTTTCCGGGTTGAAGCGAGCCTGCACGGCGACCTGATGTTGCATCATGATAATTTCTCCAGCATTTGTGAGTTACTGGCACCGGGCGGTACCAACGGCCAGACGTTCTCAAGCTCGTCGATTGAGACATGAAGCAGGTATGGCCCTTCGCTTGACAGCATGGTGTCGAGTGCCGCTTCAACCTGGTCTTTACGGGTGATGTGCTGGCCAGGAATGCAGAAGGCGCTGGCCAGGGTGAGGAAATCGGGGTTATCGGTCAGGGTCGTTTCGCTGTAACGCTCCTGGAAGAACAGCTGCTGCCACTGGCGAACCATTCCCAAACGCTGGTTATCGAGCAAAACGATTTTCAGCGGTAACTGCTTACGCTTCACGGTGCCGAGCTCCTGGACGTTCATCATGAAGGAGCCGTCACCGGAGATACAGATAACGGTATCGTTCGGGCGGGCAACCTGTGCGCCCACGGCAGCGGGCAGGCCGAAGCCCATCGTGCCTAAGCCGCTCGAGGTGATGAAGTTCTCCGGGCGGGTGTAGGTCATGTGCTGGGCTGACCACATCTGATGCTGGCCGACATCCGTCGTCACCACGCTGTCTGCGGGTTTGCGGTCGGACAACTGTTTCAACAACAGTGGCGCATAGATGGCCTCGCCGGGGTGGTCGTAACGCCAGGCGTGTTCAGCGCGCATATCGGCGGTGTGCTGACGCCATGGGTTGATATCCAGCGGCTGCTCCAGCGCCGGTAACAGCGCGTTGAGATCGCCCTGCAACGCGACATGCGCCTGACGCAGTTTGTTCATCTCCGCCGGGTCGATGTCCATATGGATCACTTTGGCGTTCGGCGCAAAGGTGTTCAGCTTGCCGGTGACGCGGTCGTCAAAACGGGCGCCGACGGCGATGAGCAGGTCACACTCCTGCACCGCCAGGTTTGCCGCTTTGGTGCCGTGCATCCCTAACATGCCCAAATAGTATGGATAGTCCGCGTCGACCGCGCCCAATCCTTTCAGCGTGCAGGTGGCGGGCATTTGCGTTACTGCGATAAATTCGCGCAGGGCAGGAACGGCCTGCGCCATGCCCACGCCGCCGCCTACATACAGCATCGGCTGTTTCGCCTGCGCCAGCATCTGGCGAGCCTCTTCAACCTCCGCATGGGGAAACACGTCGTCGCTTTCAACGGTGGAGAAGTGCGGTTCCAGATCGCCGAGTGCAACCTGAATATCTTTCGGGATATCTACCAGAACCGGTCCAGGACGGCCAGAGCTGGCAACCTCGAACGCTTCGGCCATCACGCGCGGCAGCTCTTCGAGAGACTGAACGAGGAAGCTGTGTTTGGTGCAGGCAAGCGATAAACCGAGCACATCCACTTCCTGGAAAGCATCGGTGCCGATGAACGGAGAGGCCACCTGGCCGGTGATCGCCACCACGGGTACGGAATCGAGCAGCGCGTCAGCCAGGCCGGTGATCAGGTTCGTTGCGCCCGGACCGGAGGTGGCCATACAGACGCCGGTTTTACCGGTCGCACGGGCATAACCGATGGCGGCCATCGCTGCGCCCTGCTCGTGTCGGCACAAGAGGTGTTCCACGCCGCCGTCATACAGTGCATCGTAAATCGGCATAATTGCGCCACCCGGATAACCGAATACGGTTTCGACTCCCTGCGCGCGCAACGCATGTACTACCCATTGTGCCCCATTCATAGTTAGTTCCCCGTCATAAATCTGGAGAAACAGAATTTTGTGCTAGTCGTCATTCTCTGCTCCTCATTTAAGCTTTTTAGTCATAAAAAAACCCCCGGACCTTTCGGTGCGGGGGTCTTAGTTCGTTAAGGCTTGATTTCTAAGCCTTTCCTCGTCCAAGTGCAGCCCCGCACGGTGGGATAATAATCACCACCACGCTAATCACGACCAGGCTAATCACTCGTAGAAGGGCTGTCATTTTCAGTTCTTTTTGCATCTTGTTCGAAGGAATACCTAAAGAGTTACCACAGATATTTCATCTGACACAAGATTTTTTTATGACCCATTTCTGTAGCAGGCGAACTATTTCTTTCAAAATCGTTGTTTTATATAGGGAAAAAATAGAAATGAAGATTTTTCATTTTTTTGTCCTGTTTCATCAGGCAAGGCGCGCATGATTTCTTTTCTGCGAGGCCGATTCCACCGACATGTAATGATTACATTTAGGCGCTAAAAGGGTGGAATGAGCGCCGTAATTCAGTGAATTAGCGCTAAACAGGAAAAAATGATGCTGGCATAGTTACCGCCAAGGAGGGGCTTATGTCACTGTCAGTTGTTTATACACGCGCGGCCATCGGCGTGAAGGCACCGCTTATTTCTGTAGAGGTTCATTTAAGTAATGGACTGCCCGGACTGACGCTGGTCGGCTTACCCGAAACGACCGTTAAGGAGGCCAGGGATCGCGTGCGCAGCGCAATTATTAATAGCGGTTATGCTTTTCCGGCGAAGAAGATCACCATCAACCTTGCGCCCGCCGATTTGCCAAAGGAGGGAGGGCGATATGATTTACCTATTGCTATAGCGCTTCTCGCGGCTTCTGAACAGCTCAATACGCCAGGGTTAAGCTCGTGCGAGTTCGTGGGTGAATTAGCGCTTACAGGCGCGTTAAGAGGCGTTCCCGGAGCAATCTCGGGTGCGCTTGAAGCCATACGCGCGGGAAGGCAAATCATTGTGGCCAATGAAAATGCCTCTGAAGTCAGCCTTATCGCCGAAAAGGGGTGTCTTGTCGCGGGACATTTGCAGGAGGTTTGCGCCTGGCTGGAAGGCCGACATGAGCTTGCCGAGCCGCAGGAGAATGAGGAGGTAGTGGCAGATTCTCCCGATGACCTCAGCGATATTATGGGTCAGGAACAGGGTAAACGGGCGTTAGAAATAACGGCCGCGGGTGGGCATAACCTGCTACTGATAGGTCCGCCAGGCACGGGGAAAACGATGCTGGCGAGCAGGTTGAGCGGCCTGCTGCCCCCCTCAATAATCACGAAGCGCTGGAAAGCGCCGCGATATTTAGCCTGGTCAGTTCAATATCGCTGCATAAACAGTGGCGCCGCCGTCCTTTCCGCTCGCCACACCACAGTGCGTCTCTTACCGCGATGGTGGGCGGGGGCTCAATTCCCGGACCGGGTGAAATCTCACTGGCACACAACGGCATTCTGTTCCTGGATGAATTGCCAGAGTTTGAACGCCGCGTGCTGGATGCGTTGCGGGAGCCGATTGAATCCGGCGAAATCCATCTGTCTCGTACACGCGCCAAAATAAGCTACCCTGCGCAGTTTCAGCTGGTCGCCGCGATGAACCCTAGCCCAACGGGCCATTATCAGGGCAACCATAACCGCTGTACGCCGGAGCAGACGCTGCGCTATCTGAGTAAGCTGTCCGGCCCCTTCCTCGACCGTTTTGATTTATCTCTCGAGATCCCCCTGCCACCGCCCGGTCTGCTGAGGCAAACCGGTATCAAAGGCGAAAGCTCAGCAGCGGTGCGAGAACGGGTTATTGCGGCTCAGGCGCGGCAGTATGCTCGTCAGAACAGGCTGAATGCCCGGCTGGATAACAGCGGGATCCGACAGTTTTGCTCTCTCAACGCCGAAGATGCAGGCTGGCTGGAAGAGACACTGACGCGGTTTGGGCTATCCATTCGCGCGTGGCAGCGTTTGTTGAAAGTTGCGCGCACGGTCGCTGACGTGGAGGGCTGCCCCGGAATAGAGAGGCGACATTTGCAGGAGGCATTAAGCTACCGTGCGATCGATCGGCTGCTGTTGCATCTGCAAAAAATGCTGGCATAAAAAAGGGGCCGTAGCCCCTTCTCTTCTTAATCGTCAGACTCGGTGTAGTCTTCTGCACCTTCCATCTGCGGCTTGCCGCCAGACAGCGTATGGAAACGCTTAGGACGCTTAATGCGAGCCATATACTTGATCCATACACGTTCTGCATCAGACTGCGGCTCACGCTCACCACGACAAACAGAGACAAATTGTTTTTCATCTTCGGTTGCCGGTTCGCGCTTACCCAGATCCAGCTCGTTAAAGGCATAACCATGGCGCTCAAGAAGTTGAGCTTCTTTGATAGTGAAATCGCCGTGACGAGAGAACCCGCGCGGATAATGTTTATTATCGAAAAAACGATTAGTCGTCGTAAAGCTTTCCGCCATCCTACACGCTCCTAATTCTTTGGCCGAGCTATTTATGGCGCGGAGTATTAGTTACGCTTGACAGAGTGTAAAACAAAACATTTAAATCATAACGACAAATAATTTTGTGGAGAAAGATGTGGATACGGAATTGCTAAAAACTTTCCTCGAAGTGAGCAGAACGCGACACTTTGGGCGAGCAGCTGAAGCCCTCTACCTGACGCAGTCAGCAGTCAGTTTTCGTATTCGACAGCTGGAAAATCAACTGGGTGTGAACCTTTTTACCCGCCATCGCAACAATATTCGTCTAACCCCGGCCGGTGAAAAGCTATTGCCTTATGCAGAAACCCTGATGAATACCTGGCAGGCAGCGCGAAAGGAGGTTGCGCACACCTCCCGGCATAATGAATTCTCGATCGGTGCCAGCGCTTCACTATGGGAATGCATGCTCAGCCAGTGGCTTATGCGGCTATATCGCACACACAACCATCTGCAATTTGAGGCGAGGATTGCGCAACGCCAGTCGCTGGTTAAGCAACTCCACGAGCGGCAGCTTGATCTGCTGATCACCACAGAAGCCCCCAAGATGGATGAATTTAGCAGCCAGATTGTTGGACAGTTTAGCCTTGCGCTCTATGCATCCGAGCCTGCAATGATGAAGGCCGACCTGAATTATTTACGCCTGGAATGGGGGCCTGATTTTCAGCAGCACGAGACGGGGTTAATTGCCAGCGATGATATCCCGCAACTCACGACAAGCTCTGCGGAGATCGCATGCCAGCATCTTCCCACACTGAAAGGCTGTACATGGTTACCTGTTCGCTGGGCGGATAATAAACCCGCACTCCATGTTGTCACCGATTCAACAACGCTCTCCAGGCCGCTGTATGCTATTTGGTTGCAAAACAGCGATAAGCAGTCGCAGATAAAAGATCTGTTAAAAACCAGCATACTGGATTAACGCAAAAGCCTGCGGAAACGCAGGCTGCTTATTCTTCAGGAAGGTGTTGAGCCGTTTTGCAGGCAAAAAAAAATCCTTTGCCGAAGCAAAGGATTCTATATGGCAGGGGCGGAGAGACTCGAACTCGCGACACCCGGTTTTGGAGACCGGTGCTCTACCAACTGAGCTACGCCCCTAAATTTTTTTGCCATTAAGCCTGCCCTTTGGGCAGGCTTAATGTCTTAATAAGTGGCGGAACGGACGGGACTCGAACCCGCGACCCCCTGCGTGACAGGCAGGTATTCTAACCGACTGAACTACCGCTCCACCGAATACTTCTG